>NZ_PTFE01000054.1:0-55057 GCF_002936975.1 Bradyrhizobium sp. AC87j1 | reverse complement strand
CGTGCACCTCTCCCGCTTGCGGGGGAGGGTAGGGGTGGGGGTGTTTCCGCAGAGAAGGTCCTCGAGCGGAGAGAGCCCCCACCCGCCGCACGTGGGACGATGCTTCGCATCGCCCGGCGCGCGTCGACCTCCCCCGCAAGCGGGAGAGGTGCACCTTTTCCGTGGCTCGGACGGCAATCATTCGGCGAAAGCTACAGCACGAGAGATCAGACGCGAAGCGCCCGTCACTTGTCGAGCCATGCGTCCTTGAAGCCGTCATTGACCCCGATTCCCGTGGTGATCAGGTTCTTGACCTTGCACCGCATGATGGTCGGGAATTGCAGCTCGAGCATCCAGGCCACCGGCACGTCCTCGACCAGGATCTTCTGCGCCTTCTCGTAGATCTCCTTGCGCTTGGAGTCGGGGGTCGCGACCGCGCCGTCGGCGAACAGCTTGTCGATCTCGGGATTGGAATAGCCCTCGACGTTGTTGAACATCTGGCCCTTGGCGATGGCGCTGGAGACGTAGTTGCGGCCGACGCCGAGCGCGGGATCGCCATACTGGTAGAGATAGGTGAAAGCGATGTCGTAGTCCCAGTCGCCGATCTTCTGGTTGCCGCCGGCGACGTCGGTGGCGATGGTCTCGATATTCATGCCGACGTCCTGGAGGTTCTGCTTCACGGCTTCACCCCAGCGCTGCCAGGTCTCGCCATAGGCGAGCGGCAACAGGCGGATCTTCTCGCCCTTGTAGCCGGCTTCCTTCAAGAGCGCCTTGGCCTTGGCCGGATCGTACGGATATTTCTTCACGTCGTCGGTGTAGTATTTGATGGTGGAGGCGGACGGGCCGGTCGCGACCTTGCCGAGCCCGTTCCAGATCACGTCCTTGGCGAAGTCGCGGTCGATCGCATACATGATCGCCTGCCGCACCCGCTTGTCCGCGAGCGGACCCTGGCGGTTGTTCAGCCACAGCCAGGCCAGCGGCGAGAAGAACTCCCAGCCGGCGCCGGTGACGCAGGTGTCCTTCAGCTTGGACAGCCGCGGCACGTCGAAATTCTCCACCGAGCCGCCGGGCAGCACGTCGACCTTGCCGGTCTCATACGCCACCGAGCGCGCCGCGGCGTCGGGAATGATCTGCCAGTAGATCTCGTCGAGATAGGGTTTGCCCTTCTCGTGATAGTTCGGATTCTTGACCAGGCGGATGAACGAGCCCTTCTGCCATTCCCTGAACATGAAGGGGCCGGTGCCGACAGGGGCGTTGTTGTAGGGATTGGTCTTCCAGTCGGTGCCTTCATAGAGATGCTTGGGCACCATCGGCATCGAGCCGACCTCGAAGATGCCGAGGAACGGGCCGAACGGCTGCTTCAGCGTGAAGACGACAGTGTAATCGTCGGGCGCCTCCACCTTGTCGACCTGCGCGAGGTTGTTGCGAGCGCGCGCGTGGGTCTGCTTCAGCATCTCGACCGAGAACAGCACGTCGGCGGCGGTGAAAGGCTTGCCGTCGTGCCAGGTCACGCCCTTCCGGAGCTTGAACGTGTAGATCTTGGCGTCCTCGCTGACGCTCCAGCTCTCGGCGAGCTCCGGCTGCGGTTCGAGCTTCGGGCTGTAGCGCAGCAGGCCCTCGAAGATGTTGCCCGAGACCATCTGCACCGGGCCGTTCTGGACCATCGCCAGCATCAGGCCGGGCGGCTCGGGCTGGATCACCGCATTGATCACACCTCCGGTCTTCGGCTCTTGCGCCAGTGTCGGAGCCGTGAGGCCGCAAGCCAGGAGGAGACCAAGCAACACTCGTTTCGGCATGTCGTATCTTTCTCAAGCGAGACCAGCCGTCAACGCTTCGCACGCCATGGCGCGCAAAGCTACGGCCGGTCCATCCCAGTCCCCATCCGATATCGAGGCTCACATAGTCCCGTTCGGCGCCGCAAGATGAAAGTCGCGACAGTGCTCGCACAAAAAATGTACAGCGCGTCCTGTTTTCTGCATACCTTCGCGCACGGCGGATCGGCCCGCTCCGGGCGATCAGGCGGCCTTACTCCTGTCGAGAGACTGCGAAGGCGTTGCACAAGCCTGCGCCTGCGACCAAAAGCATCAGGCGGTCATGATGCGCTGAGAGCCCGTCGCCGCCCAACCGGCCAGGAATAAAGTGGATCGCCCTGCGATAGGTCAGAGGCGGCCCCGCTCTGGATTTGATCCGGATCAAAGCCAAGCCGCCGCTTTTGCGATCGAATAGCAACTGGCGACGCGGCGCTGTGCGTTCTGAGCCGTGAGACGCGTGAGACGATCGATGGGCTTCTAGGCCACGAATATCCCTGCGGTTGACGATAGCGGTCCTGATGTCGCCGGCCTCGAGCTGCCGCCCGATGCGGGCGTGCAGCATTGTCTGCAATTGCTCAGCGATGCCGGTCTGCGACCGACGCGCCAGCGCCTTGCGCTCGGCCAATTGCTGTTCCTGCGCGGCCATCGTCATGTCACCGCCGAGAGCCTGTTCGAAGAAGCGATGGCGGCGAGCGCCTATCTGTCGCTTGCGACCGTCTATAACACGCTGAACCAGTTCACCGAGGCCGGCCTCTTGCGCCGGATCGCGGCCGACGGCATCAAGTCGTTCTTCGACACCGACACATCGGTGCATCCACACTTCTATCTCGAGGGCGAGGATGTGCTGGTCGATGTTGCCGAAGGCCTCGCCTTCACCAAGATTCCGGAGGCGCTTCCCGGCCACGAGATCGCGCGGCTCGACGTCATCGTCCATTTGCGCCGCAAGCGCGCGTAGCGCCGGGGTAAGAGAAGCCGCCTAGCGCAGCCCCGCGCGCCGAAATCCTTCCAGATAGTGCTCGCGATCCCCGTCATTGGCCCACGGAAGTTGCGTCGCGATCCAGTGCAGCGAGATGTCGGGCTGGGTGCGGCGGAGCTCGCCCAGCGCCGTCTCCGCAAGCGTTCCGTCACCGGTCATGCCGGCGGAGACCGCGAGCACGCGGTAGGCGCCGGTGAGATCGCCGCGATGGCGGATCGCCTCGCGCGCCAGCGCGATGGCCTCGTCATAACGGTGTTCGGTGAAGCGCGCATAGCCCGCGATGCCGTGATAGATCGCCAGCGACGGATCGCGCGGTGACAGCCGGATCGCCCTTTGAGCAGCCTCGAACGAATCCTTGGGACGTCCGGCATAGGACAGCGCCAGCGCGTAATAACCCTGCGCCAGCGAGAAGTTCGGATTGAGCGCGAGCGCCTGCTCGAACTCGGACAGCGCGTCCGCGAGCCTGCGTGTCGAGAAGCAGACGCTGCCGAGCGCGACATGCGCCCAGGCATCTTCATGGTCGCAGCGCACCGCGGCCAGCGCGGCGGCTTCCGCCACCGGCGCCACGGTGGCCAGCTCGGCCCAGCCGAGATGCACGCCCAACATGTAATTCGCCGCCAGCACCGACAGCGCCTGGCCGTAATTCGGATCGATCCCGATCGCGCGTTCGAGCAGCGTCCGTGCGGTCTCGTGATCGCGCCGGGTCACGCGCCAATAATGCGACAACGCCCGCATCAGGAAATCCCAAGCGTCCAGGCTCGCAGGTCCCTTGCGGTGGGCGCGAAAACTCTCGGCCGCGTGAATCTGCGGTTCGATCGCCGCGGCGATCGCGTTGGTGATCTCGTCCTGGACGGCGAAGACGTCGACCAGCTCGCGGTCGTAGCGCTCGGCCCACAGATGGCTGCCTGACGTGGCATCGTTGAGCTGCGCGGTGATGCGCAGCCGATTGCCCACCTTGCGCACGCTGCCTTCGACGACGTAGCGGACGCCGAGCTCATCCGCGATCTGCCTGAGGTGGACTGCGCGTCCCTTGTAGGTGAAGGACGAGTTGCGGGCGATCACCATGAACCAGCGCTGCTTCGACAGCGCCGTGAGGATATCCTCGCTGATGCCGTCGCCGAAATAGTCCTGCGCGGGATCGCCGCTCATGTTCTCGAAGGCGAGCACCGCGATCGCCGGGCGGTCCCCCACGCGCGAGGGGGCGGGCCTGGCTTCGGCTGGCACGATCGACGCTGCCACATCTTCCCGGACCTCGCCGACGAAACGAAAGCCCTTGCGCGGAATGGTCTTGATCAGCCGCTGCGTCGCGCCGTCGTCACTGATCGCCTTGCGCGCGGCGTTGATGCGGCTGTTCAGCGCCGAATCCGAGATGATGCGGTCGCTCCAGATCTGGCTGATCAGGTCATCCTTGCTGACCACACGCGCGCGTTGCGCGACGAGATAGAGCAAGAGATCGAACACCTGCGGCTGCAACGGCACGGCTGTCCCGCCACAGGTCAGTTCCCGCAGGTCGCCGTCGAGCACGTTGTTTTCAAAGCGAAATCGCACGTTTCTGTCGTCTCAAGCAAAAATCAAAGTCGTCTCAGGCGAAAATCAACCGTCCGCGAAAGTCTGGGGGCGTCCGATCCGGCATGGTGCGAAGACCAAACAGTGCCGATGCCTCGGCACAACGGAGCGTTCTATGACCCAACTTGATCACCAGGTTCATTCTATCAGCCCGGAGGTTGCGGGCTCACGCATTTTCAGGTTCATCGCCTTTCTGTACGGAATTGCGGCATATCTCGTGTTTTTCGTCACCATTCTCTACGCCATCGGCTTCGTCATGGGGCTGGTGGTGCCCAAGACCATCGATACCGGAGCCGACACACCGATGGCCGAAGCCGTCATCGTCAATCTCCTCCTGATGTCGCTGTTCGCCCTTCAGCACAGCGTGATGGCGCGCAAGCAGTTCAAGGAGTGGTGGACGCAGTTCGTCCCCAAGCCGGTCGAGCGCTCGACATATGTGCTGTTCGCGAGTCTGTCATTGCTGCTCCTGTTCTGGCAGTGGCGTCCGTTGCCTGCGATCGTATGGAATGCCGAGAACCCGGATCTCGCCGTGACGTTGGTCACGCTGTCCTTCGCTGGGTGGATCCTGGTGTTCACCAGCACCTACCTGATCAATCATTTCGAATTGTTCGGATTGCATCAGGTGACCAACCATCTGGTCGGCAAGGAGATGACGCCGCCGCGCTTCAGGACGCCGCTGCTCTACAATTTCGTCCGCCATCCGATCTATCTCGGTTTCATCATTGCGTTCTGGGCGGCGCCGACCATGACCGCGGGACATCTGCTGTTTGCGGTCGTCACCACGCTCTACATCTTCGTCGGCATCGCGCTGGAGGAGCACGACCTCGTCGCTCTCTTCGGCGACGAGTACCGGCAGTACAAACAACGGGTGTCGATGCTTATTCCCTGGCGCCGGTCACTCTAGCCTCGTCGCGGCATTGCGCGCGTCCGCCGAACGGAGGACGCTTGGCCGCGCCGGCTGAGGTATGAGAGCATCTCACATACCCGTCCCCTCAACGTCCCGCGGGGTGATGTCCCCCTTCACCCCGACACCTCTCCCCGCATTCCCATCGGTCCCGACATATTGTGGACGAGGAGCGGGGAGAGGATTTCTTCCTCTTCATCAAACGGAGACGACCCAATGAAACATGTCGGAAACTGCTTCTGTGGCGCGGTCACGATCGAGGTCACGGGCGCACCGGAGGCGATGGGCTATTGCCATTGCCGTTCCTGCCGCTCCTGGTCGGGCGGCCCGGTCAACGCCTTCAGCCTGTGGAAGCCCGAGGCCGTGCGCGTCGCCGGAGGCGCCCAGAATGTCGAGACCTTTGCCAAGACGCCGCTCAGCGAGCGCAAATATTGCAAGAAGTGCGGCGGCCATCTCATGACCAACCATCCGCCGCTCGGCCTGGTCGACGTCTTCACCGCCACCATCCCGACGCTCGCCTTCGCGCCCGGCGTTCACGTCAACTATGCCGAGACCGTGCTGCCGATGCGCGACGGCCTGCCCAAGCTGAAGGATTTTCCGGCCGAGTTCGGCGGCAGCGGCGAGATGATGCAGGAGTAGCGGCGCCGGGTTTCGAGAGGGCGGCAGCACGCCGCTCCTCTCTTCTTCGCGGGAAAGGCGACGGATCAGCCGCCGCGCGATTCGACGACCTTGCGGCAGCTGTCCGAGAGCTTCGACTTGTTCACGCGCAGGCAGGCATTCATCTGCGGCGGCTTGCCGATATGTTCGGCGCAGAATTTGCTGGCATCGCCACGGCAGGCCATTTGCTCCTGGACCGATGGACCGGATTGCGCAGCAGCGGGCAGGGCGGAAGCGGCGAGCAGCAGCGCGGCAACAGCTGAAATCTTCATAAAGCACCTCTTTGGAATCGACGTTGGTCCCGACCGGGATCAATCGGGCCGGACCATCTCGCGAAGGCCGTGCATGGGTCCATGCCATGTTCATGGCGTCGGCCCGGTGTCCGGCCGCAGCGACCCCCATCTTCATGGCATGTATCCGCGCGCCGTCTTTTGTCATTCAGGCTGCACCTCGGCTGCGAAACCCGGTGATTGCATCGGGGCGCCGAACGGGAAGCAGGAGAGCAAAGGATGTCGAAGAGAGCTGGAGCGCTGAGTGCGGGGCTGACGGTCATGGCGCTGGCCGGCGCGGCGATGGTGTCGCTGGGCACGAGCCCGGCACAGGCGGTGGTCTATTGCAAGACGGTCGGCGTGCCCAAGGGCTGCGTGGTGCGGCCGACGGCGGCCGTGGTGGTCGCGCCGGGAGCGCCGGGAGCGCCGGGAGCGCCGGTCGCAAGGGCCGCGGTCGCAACGCGCGGCGTCGGCGCGCCCGGGGTCGGCGTGCGCGCGGGAACGCCGATGAATCGCGGCGGCCCGGTCAATCGCGTCGGCGTGCGCTGATATTTCCATTCGATTGAATTGATTGCATCGCCTCGGGCCCAGGGCGCCCTGCGGACGAACCCCCCGTCCTCCGCCGGCAAATCACCCGGCCCGTTCCCTCTCTCCGCGCGTCCCACACGTTTTGGAGAGGGGGCTTTTCAGCCCGCAGCCGCGTCGCTGTCGGGAAAATGCTGCGGCAATTGCAGCCGCACCCGCGTGCCGGAAGCATCGGAACTCAGGTCGAGCACCGCGCCGCAGCGCGCGGCGCGATTTCCCATGTTGCGCAAGCCGCGCGCGGTCTGGCCGGTGCGCCCGGCTTCGCCATTGCCGGCCAGCGAAAAGCCTTGGCCGTCGTCGGTCACGCTGATCAGGCCGTACGGCCCCTCGCTTGCATCGAGCGTCTCGATGGTGACCGCGATGCGGTGTGCCTGTGCGTGCTTGACCGCATTGGTCACGGCCTCGTCGAGGATGCGCACGATCTGGATGACGTGCCATGGCCTGAGTTCAGGGTGCAGCGGCAGGCCCTGCGGGGTCGCCACGCGCCAGTCGAGCGTGATGTCGTGCGGTCGCAATTGCGCGCTCGCGCGCTCGCGCCAGGAGCCGAGCGCGAGCATCAGGTCGCCACCGATGTCGTCCATGGAATCGATGACGAGACGCAGATCCTTCAACGCGGCACGGGCGGCTTCGGTGATGGTCGCGCCCTCATGGCCGCGCTCGGAGAGAGCGACGATGCTGACGAGCTGGCCGCCGAGGCCGTCATGCAGGTCACGCATCAGTCGCGTGCGCTCATTGGCGAGCGCGGCGGCGCGCGCGCGCTCCTCCTCGCGGACGAAGCTCGCCTTCAGCCGCTCCTCGGCTTCGCGAACGCGCGTCACCAGCTGGCCGGCGAAGCTGTCGACCTGGTTCAATGCGCGGGCAAAGCGCCAGGTCAACCCGGCCCCGATCGCGACCAGCATCGCCGAATAGGACAGGCGCGAGACGAAGATGCGATCGTTGCTCACGATCTCGAGCACCGTGAGCATGTCCTGGACCCAGCAGACCAGCACGATGGTGACGGCGCAGCCGATCGTGAAGCTTGCCGCATCCTGCCGCCGGACGACCGCAGTCGCGGTCACCCAGGCCATCAGAAACAGGCAAAGCCCGACGGTGGGGATGCCGAGCACCAGAAAGAGGATGCGCGGCAGCGGCGGGCCCCCGATCAGCCCGACCACGAACACGACGAGGCCTGGCACGAACAGCAGCATGCCGTAGCGCGGCCAGCGCCAGCCGAAGAACAGCACGCCGAACATGACGACCAACGCACTCTCGATCGGCGCGGACGCCAGCAGCACCGCGGCAAGCCGCGACGTGGCGGCCGGCGGAACCGGCGGCGGTACGTACGCCTGCACCACGCCGAGCACCATCGCAGCCGCCAGCACGCCGTAGACCGGCTCGCGGCGCCGCATCAGCCACATGATCGCGAGGATGACGGCGAGGATCGACTGCCAGGCCGAAAACACCACGGGGAGGGTGACAAACAGCAGCGTCCGCGTCTCATAGGCTGGCCGCAAGGCGGCATCCGGCCCGACATAGACAGTGTCGAGAAAACCCTTCAACGGGCCCCACACGAACAGGCGCACCGTGATCTCGTTGGCGCCCTCGCGCAGCAGCGAGGCGGGGATTGCTGCGATCTGCGGCGTGTTGCGGTCGGGCCGGTTGGCATTGGCGTCGCGCCGGGAATCGAGCACGACGACGCCGTCGACGGCGACCTCCACCGCGTTGCTGAAGCGCGGCAGATAGACCGACCATCCCGATGCCGCTTCGCCGCGCCGGAACGTGAAGCTGCCGGTGTAGAGCGGCGGGTCGTCCAGGGAATAGCGCGAAGCCGTGAAATGCGGCAGCGTTACGGGGCGCGCCACGCCGTCCTCCCGCAGCGAAAATCCGCTCAGCGCAAAATCGTCGGGGTCGTTCGGCTGCAGCAGCCGCAGCCCGAGAATGGTGGCGATCACGATCAGCGCCTGCAGCAGCAGATAGGGCACGAGGCGCGAGGCGATCAGCCGGCGCCGCGGCCGCGTGGGTGCTTTCGTAGCTGCCTTTGTAGGTGCTTTGGCCGCGATCTCGCTCACAGCTTGATCAGGCCCTGCTGCACCGCTTCGAACACCGCTTCGCTGCGCGTGTGCACCTCGAGCTTGCGATAGATGTTCTTGATATGGCCGGGCACGGTCTGCTTGGACAGGCCGAGATGGCTGGCGATCTCGGCATAGCTGAAGCCTTTTGCGATGCCCCAGAGGATGTCGATCTCGCGCGGCGTCAGCCTGGCGGTGTTGAGCGCCGGGCCGGGCGGCGGCTCCGCCGAATTTGGCGCGGCACCTTGGGTTCTTCGCACGATGAAGCGCGCGATCGAGGCCGAGATCGGCGAATGGCCGGCGACCAGATCGCGCACCGTGGTGGCGATGTCGGTGGGGAAGGCGTCCTTGAGCAGATAGCCGGTGGCGCCGACCGTGATCGCCGAGATCACGCTTTCCTCGTCGCCGAGGGCCGAGATCACCATGATCTCGGTGTCGGGGAAGCGCTGCCTCATCTCGCGGATCAGCTCGATGCCGTGGCCGTCGGGCAGGCGCAGATCGGTCAGCAGCACGCGGGGCGCGCCGCCGGCAAGGACGGAACGGGCTTCGCCGAGCGTGCCGGCGCTGCGCACCTCGTAGCCAGCCTTGACCAGCGCATCCTGCAGCCGCCAGCAGGTCGGCGCGTCGTCCTCGACGAGGAGGATGGTGATGGCTTCACCCGTCTCGCCCTGTTCAGTCATGATCATGGTCCCGCGACCCGCGTGTCCCCCGCGGCGCAAGGCAAGTTTAGCCGCCGGACGCGGGCAGCGACACCCATAATCATGGGGGCGGGGATGCCCCGTGTCCAAGTCGCGGCGCCGGAGAGCTCCGAGGCCTCAGTTGCTCGCCAGCGGTAATGCCGGCTTATCCGGCGGCATCGGTGGGGCCGGCAGGCGCTGGACCTTGATCTTCGCAGTGCCGCTATTGTTTCGGTAGAAGAGATCGTGCGGCCCCTGGATCGCATCGAGCCAGGACGGGATCCACGACTCCGGAAGCAGCCGCGGGAATATCTGGACGGCGTCATTGACGTAGAAGAACAGCTCGCCGGACTCGGGCGCCACGAATTCGGCGACGACGCGGCCTGTCAACAGCTGCTTCGTCCAGATCTGGCTTGCCTCGGCGAGCATGGCCGGTGGAATCGGTTCGAATTTGCCGAGTCCGTCGAGCCTCCCCTTGAACTCGGGCGTGTCGTCGAGCCGCACGGGGTACCTGTTGCGGCTCCTGCTGATGTCGTCCTCCGCGGGCAGGGTCGGCTTCATGCGGCGGGGAAATTCGTCGGCCGGCGTCACATTGACTGCCTTGAGCGGCAGGTCATTGATGCCTTTGCTGCCGACGCGCACCACGGGCTGGAACCAGTCCGCCGCGAACAGACGACGCTCCGGCAGCACAACGTAGTGGTGCGGCTCGTAGGTCGCAAATCCGTTCACGCCGCTCATGATGGTACGGTCGAACCATGGCTCTTTGATCTCGAGAAAGACGCGGTATTTGCGGCCCTTCTCGACGGCAAGCCCGCTCCACCAGCAAAAGTCCCGGGTGTCGAATAACGCGCGCGCGTCGACCGGCTCGTCCGTCACCGGCGTGCCGGTCTGCAACGCGGCAGAGCCCTTGACCACAGGCGGCGAGCAGACCGAGCCGAGCGCGAGACGTCCGGTGAACAGGCTGCCCGACACGATCAGCGCGGCCGAGCCGAAGATCGCGATCAGGAAGACCGCCGGCACCAGTCCCCTGGTGATGACGCGCTGCGCCGGGCTGGCGTTCAGGCGCATCCAGTGTCCGAACCGCATCAACGGCCCCGGCTTGTCGATGTGCTCCATGCTCGCCCTGCGGCGCGACGTGTTCCAGGCGAGACGCGCCCGCTCCTCGATGTCGTCACGCAACGTTCCGTTCTTGTGCCAGATCCACCAGGTGACGATCACCACGATCGAGGTCAGGAAGGGATAGTAGGTCGCGATGTTGAGCCAGGGGGCCGCATAGGACGGCAGCACGTCTCGCAGCAGATTGGTCAGCGGCGCCACCACTGCGCCCATCACCCAGTCGATATTGGTGATGAAGGACAGTGCGCCAGTGCCCTCCAGGGCGCGGTCTTCGGACCACTGCACCAGCGCGTGCGCGATCCACGGCCAGGCGGCGATCACGCCGGCCATGAACAATAGCGAGAAATAGGCGACGCGCCGCCACCACACGGTGTCGCGCGTGAGGCTCGACATGGTGGCGTCGGGCGTGCTCATCGCGGTAAAGGCTTTCGCCTCCTCCTCGCGTCGAGGGCCCGTCGCCTTTGCCAGATAGGCCGCTTTCAGAGCCTCGCGCGCATGCTGCTCGTCGAGATCCTTGGTCTCTCTCTCGGAACGCAGCGGCAACCTCGTTCCGTCCGGCAGCAGCACCAGGCAGTTCGCCGGAAGCATGATCGGCGCGTAATCGTCGCAGCCGAGCAGCATGCGCTCGATGACGGCGAAGTGCACCACCGGCAGCCCGCCATTCACGTCGCCGCCGAGGATCGGACGCGGCCCGTAGCGGTACAGCACCGCTGCGCCGCTGCGGGAATCATGCCGCGGCCCGAGCGCCGATTGATATTCCCCGAAATGCTCGATCTCGCCGTCCTGGAAGCGCAACCGGTCGCCGAGCTGCTCGACCATCCAGACCAGCGGCACGAAGGACAGCGTGGATTCCGGATAGCCGCCGCCGATATCGGAATGGACGCCCGTGAACCACACTTCCTTGACGATCTGCCCCTGCGCCAAATGGCTCTGGTCGATCCGCAGCGGATGGAAGGTGGTGCGTTCGTCGTCGAGCGCGAGCGCATGACAGGCGTGCCTGACCTTGTGCGACAGCCGGTGATTGCGGAACGAGATCGGCCAGATCGCCCAGTCGATGGCGAGGCGGAGCTCCTCGACCGGAACACCGAACGCCTCGACGGTGTCGAACAGGCCGAGGAATGCGATCTCGACCTCGCTGCGCCCGTTCATTTTGCCCCGCACCTCGGCATAGCTACGGTGCCCGCAAAGCCAGTGATAGACGAACAGCAGGAAGTCGCGGATCCAGCGCGTGACCCAGATCGTCGGCAGGCTCTTGGTCCAGGGCACGGTCTCGCGCCGGTACTCGCGCCAGGCGGCTTTGACGTTACGCCCCATCTCGGCATGCGACACCGGCGTGTCGTCGATCTCCGCCGGCACCAGGCCCTGGCTCGCGATCAGCGCCGCCAGCGTGCGCGCGGTAAAGGCGCCGCGGCTGAAGCCGAAGATGTAGATGTCGTCGCCGGGACGCCAGTTCCAGCACAGGAAGCGATAGAGCTTGCGGACGTTGCCGGGGACGCCGACGCCGGTGGCGCCGTCGAGCGCGGCAAGCGGTGCCCAGCCGGCAGTGCCGACACCCTTGATGTAATGCGCGATCTGATCCGGCTGGGTATGGTCCAGGGCTTCATAGAGACGCCAGACGCTGGATTCCTGCGTGGTGAACGCATTGCCGGTGCCGTCGGCGAACAGCACCAGCTTGCGCCTTGGCAGGCCCGCGCCCGCGCCGGCATTCCTGTCTTGATCGCTGGGCGCGCGTTCTGGCCTCGGAGAATCGGCGTTCCCCCCGACATCATGATGCGTCATGGGCCCCTCCGGCAATTCGACAAGGAAAGCGTCAGGCCAAACCGGGCATCATTTCTCGGAATCAATCAATGGTTGAAATATCTGAATCATGAAAATACAGGTGCATTCTGCGCACAGTCCCGTTGAGGTAGCAAGCGGGATCATGCGGCGTCGCTGCTTCCAGCGGGTCGTTGCGTGGCGACAGACTGTGCTGGATGTGCTGACGCCGTTACGAGAGATCCACCCGCGGCGGCGGGTAGCGCCGCGCCAACAGCGATAGCGACAGATCCCGCTCGTCCGCAGGCAGCTCAAGATAGGCCAGCACCAGCGGCCGCTTCCAGTCGCCGACGCCGAAATCCATCGCCATCCATTTCTGCGGCTCGGGGCCTTCGAGGCCCCGGACCCAGACGAAATAGCGGGGGAGGTCGTCGGCATCCGTCTTGCGTGTCCTGGCCATCAAACTGTCCGCTGCATCACATCTGCTGCCACAGGATATAGGGACTGGCGCGGCGAAGTGGAACGGGGCAGGGCAGCCGCTTATGGCCTGCTGGGCGTCTCGAAGGATGGCCGCAGGAAAATCATAGCCCAAACCTCAAGAGCCGGCCCAAAAGATTCTGGTTGACCGAAATTCGGAAATATCGTATGTGTCGCTCATCCCGGCCCAAGGATAAGGGGCGTTTCGCGATCGTCACGATGCGCGGGCCGGGTAGCGGTGGACGTGGAGTGCATCGGCGCGCCAGCAATCGCAGGGCGGGTTTGGCCCGTGAGCGGTTGAGCAGCGCGCACACGACCGGTGCGGTCCGCGTACGGCAAAAGCGTGTCGTCCTGACGCCCGGGGTCTGTGCGTCAAGGCTTGCGGTGATGTGAGCTGCCCGACCGGGCGTGCGCATCAGCCATCCGCAAGGCGACGGGGGCAATAGTGCATCGCTCCCCGGGGAGAGCGCGCCATAAGCCGTAAAACCATTGCGCAGGGAAAGGCCGGGATGTCCTGGGCTGCCCTGTATGCCGCTGTGCATTTGTCTTCGCAATTTGCGCGCAGCGGACCGCGGGTGCCAGCCGGCGCCCGGCCTTCCCTGCGCCCTTTCCAAGGAAGGGGCGTCAAGAGAAGCACAGGACTCGGGCGTCATGCGTCGCGAGGCCGAAGAGGCGTGTCCTGTTATCTAGAAATTGAAGTGGGCCCGCTGGTCCTGACGATCACCGCCACAACTCGCAGGTCGCCACGCGGTTGATGTCGGCGAGCCGGCGAGCGGCGTTTCCGTGCAGATCGAGGCTTTCGACCAGCGTCAGCAGGCGCCGATAGGCGACCTCGGCAATGTCGACCGGCAGCGGGGCCTCGTCAAAGGCCTCGACATAGCTGCCGATGACACCGCTGAGCAGGCGGCACAGGCCGCGCTGGGCGGGATCGTGCTGGCCGAGCGTCTCGAGCTTCTGCTGGAAGCTCTGGAAGGTCCGCAAACCGTGGTGTTGCTGCGAAAGCCACGCGTGCAGGTCGTTCATATGAGCTCCTTCGAGTGACGGAAGAAGCTACCGGTTTATACAGTGGAGATGCGGGGATGACTAGGGTGGGGAGAGCGAGTGTGTCGAGCTAGTCCGCCTTCGCCAAGGCTTCGGCGCGACAGCCTTTGGCCGCTTCGCATGGATATGGCTGCGCCCGGCTTGCCGAGCCATAGCTGCGAAGCAGCGAAGGCTGGTGCCCCTGGCCGGAATCGAACCAGCACTCCTTGCGGAACTCGATTTTGAGTCGAGCGCGTCTACCAGTTCCGCCACAGGGGCCCTCGGTCGGCCCTTGCAGGGAGCGTCGCGAAGCCGGCGGACTATAGCCATGGACAAAGCGGGGTCAACCCGCGCCAAAGTGATGTCAGCCGTTCTCGACAGCCGCATGGACCGGGGCTAGAGGCTTAAGGGCGCGACCTATCGGAAAGAGGCTGACGTGACGACCCAGAGTGCCGCCATACCTGCATTCAAGCCGGCTGCCAGCGGCTCCGCGCTGATGGCCTCGCTGCTCGTCACGCTGATTGCGGCCGCGACCATCGCGGGCGCCTGGTTCTTCCAACTCGTGCTGGAAATCCTGCCCTGTCCGCTGTGCCTGGAGCAGCGCTACGCCTATTACCTCGCGATTCCGCTCGGTGCGCTCACGGCGCTGGCGGCGCGGAGCGGCGCGCCGCGGCCGCTGCTGCTGGCGGGGCTGGCGATCCTCGCGCTGGCGACGCTCGCCAATGCCGGTCTCGGCACCTACCATTCCGGCGTCGAATGGGGTTTTTGGAAAGGGCCGACCGATTGCTCCGGTCCCGTCGTCAATCTCGGCAATGCCGGCGATCTCTTTTCAAAGCTCGACACCGTGAAGGTGGTGCGCTGCGACGAGGTGCAGTGGCGCTTCCTCGGCCTCTCGCTCGCCGGCTACAACGTCCTGATCTCGCTGCTCATGGCCGCGATTGCCGTGCGGGGATTTGCGAAGACGGCGAGAGGCTAGGCAAGCTGCCGTAAGGCGTGCCCACCATCTCGTAGTGATAAGGTCGAATGAGAACGTGGGCACGGCGCTATGCGCCTTTGCCCACCCTACGAGAGCGGAGTTCGCGAGGCGCACCGCGCTCTACTAATCATCCACATCGTCCTGCGTGCGTCCGAACAGATGCACGATGCCCGGCGTTGCGATCGTCACGAACACGAAACGCGACAGGTGGTGGGCCCCGACGAAGATCGGGTCGATGTGCAAGGTCAGCGCCAGCGCCAGCATGGCATCCATCGCGCCCGGCGCGAAGGCGACGACGGCGTCGGAGAATCTGACCTGGGTGGTCAGCGCGACGATGCCGACGAAAATGGCGGAGACGGCGATTGCGACCGTGAACGAGCCCAGCGCCGCGTTGAGGTGGCCGGCCAGCGTCTTGATCCGCATCCGCGCGAAACGGCTGCCGATCAGTGCGCCGATGCCGACCAGCGCCACGCCGCGCACCCAGTCCGGCAGGCCGCCCTCGACCCAGCCGGCGCCATGCAGCACGCTCGAGGCGATCATGGCGCCGAACATCCAGCTCGCCGGAAACCTGATCAGGCGCAGGACCAGCGCCATGGCCAGCGAGGCCGCGACCAGCTCGACGAGATCGAGCGGCGAGGCGATCGTCGTCGCCAGTGATGGCGCGGCAGAGGGGGCGACGCCCGCAAACGCGAGCACCATCGGCAGGGCCGCGGTGAGGATGATGACGCGCATGGTCTGCACCACCGCGATGCCCGGCAGGTCGGCGCCGCGCTCGACCGCCAGGATCGTGATCTGCGACAGCGCGCCGGGGCTGCCGGCCAGGAAGGCCGAGGTGCGGTCCCAGCCATGGATGCGCTGGAGGTAATAGCTCGAGCCGAAGGTCGAGCAGAAGGTCGCGAGCGCTAGCAGCCCGATGGTGAGGGGATATGCGCCGACCTGCTGAAGCAGATGGCGCGAGACCACCGAGCCCAGCGAAATGCCGAGCAGCACCAGCACGGTCTGGGTCAGGAGCGGCGGCAGCGCGAGCTGGCGCCCGGCAATCGCGGCGATTCCGACCGCGATCATCGAGCCGGAGATCAGCCCGCCGGGAAGGCCGGCGAGGAGAAACACAAGGCCGCCGGCGGTGCCGATGACGAGCGTCTCCGCCGTGCTCAAGATCTTGGCACGGCTCGGCCATTCAAACGACAGGGAGGCGGCGATTTGCTTCACGCCACCTTATCGCAAATCAGCGAGAGGCGCACAATTGCAGGCTCGTCATGCCGCAATGCGCGCGCCTCTCGCTGGAAGCTCGCCGAAGATCGTGTCGGAGGCTACTTCTTGTCCGCAGCCGGCGCGGCGGTGCCCGCCTTGGCGGTCTTGATGCATTCGGAGCGGAATTTCTTGCGCTCCTTGCCGTGCAGGCCCTTGGCGTCGGCCTGCTTGGAGCATTCGAGCGACTCGGCCGAGCGCTCCTTCGGGGCTTTCTTGTCGGCGGTAGCGGCAGGTTCGGTCTTGGTGGCCGGTGCAGCCGTCTGCGCGAAGGCGGTGCCGCCGGCGAGCAGGGAGGCGAGGGCGACGGCGGCGAGGCGAGAGGCGAGGGTCATGGTGTTGCACTCATCTTGCGAGAATTGCGAAGGACTGCGAACGTCGGCTCGCATTGCTGAACGCGACATGAATAATCTGAACGGCGCCGTTACTATATTTTGGCGGCCGGGAGCCATCGCTTCCTTGTCGCAAATGGCCGGCACGCTAGGATAGCAAGTCTTGTTTCACTTCCCCTCGGGGGAAGACCAAGGAGGAGACCTAAGGATGACCATTCAATCAAAAATGCTTTGCGCGATTGCGTTGTCGGGATTTGCTGCGTTGGCGGTATCGGCGCCAGCGCAGGCGCTGACGTCGCAGGAGTGCAGCGCCAAATACCAGGCGGCCAAGAAGGACGGCTCGCTCGGCACCATGAAGTGGAATGACTTCCGCAAGGCCCAGTGCGGCGCGGATGCAACGCCGGCTGCTGCCGCACCGGCTGCTCCTGCACCGACCGCGGCTGCGCCCGCTGCTCCCGCCGAGCCGAAGCAGGCCAAGAAGGAGGCGGCCCCGGCCGCCGCGCCGATCCTGCCGGCGGGACCTGCGATCTATCCGAACGCGATCGATCCGAAATATGCCAAGGAGACCCCGGGCAAGGGGCGCCTGCACACCTGCGTCGACCAGTACAACGCCAACAAGACCACCAACGGCAACGGCGGCATGAAGTGGATCCAGAAGGGCGGCGGCTACTACAGCGAATGCAACAAGAAGCTGAAGGGCGCCGCCTGAGCTTCGAGCTGATGCGAAGGCCGGAGCAACGCTCCGGCCTTTTTGCCTAATCCAGCAGTTTTTCGGCCGACTTCGCCACCAGTTGCGATCGCTTGCGCGGGCCGCGCTCGACGAACAACAGGCTCTGGCCGAAGATAAAGCAATAGAACAGGAAGGCCTGCGCCTCGGCCTCCTCGGGCGCAAGCCCGGTCGCGCGATAGAGCTCGGCCACGTGCTTGAGCCGCGCTGCGTCCACGCTCGCCACGGCGGCCGCGGCGTTCTCGTCGGAGCGGGCCCATTGTCGGATCGCGAGCTCGATCGCCATGGCTTCCGGATTGAGCCGCTCGGAATAGAGCTGGATCACCGCCTTCAGCCGTTCGCGGGGTTGTTGGCCATCGAGGCGCGTCTGCTGCGCGATCGACGCGGCCCGCCCCTCGCGCCAGCGCTGCAGCATGGCTTCGAGCAGCGCGGCGCGGTCGGCGAAGCGGCGGTAGAAGCCGCCCTTGGTGACGCCGAGATTCTTGGCGAGCACCTCGACCCTGACACCCTCGACCCCCGAGCGGGCGAGCTCGGCAAACCCCGCCTCGACCCAGACATCGCCCTTGCCGTCGCTCATGAAAGAAGCCTCCCGAACTCTTGATACGGTGCCGTATTGCTAACGCGTCTCGTGCCTGATACGCTACCGTATCAAGATCAATAAACAACGAGGGCGGAAAATGGCGATGGAGCAGGAGGCGACCTATCGCGGCACGGTCTATCCGTGGCAATGCGACCATGTCGGCCACATGAACATCATGTGGTATGTCGGCAAATTCGACGAAGCCAGCTGGAACCTGTTCGCCCGCCTCGGCCTGACGCCGAGCTATTTGCGCTCCTCCGGCCGCGGTATGGCCGCCGTGCAGCAGAACATCGCCTACAGGCGCGAGCTGCTCGCCGGCGACATCGTCGAGGTCCGCAGCCATCTGCTCGAGGTGCGCGACAAGTCGATCCGCTTCTGGCACGACATGACGAATGCCGAGACCGGCGAGATCGCCGCAACTTGCGAGATCACTGGCGTGCACATGGATCGGTGCCAGCGCAAATCGGCACCGTTCGCGGATGCCATCCGGGAGATCGCTCTGCACCATCTCGCCGATCCGGCCGAGGCCTGAACCATGGCCGCGTTCGAGCCGAAGAACCCGGGCTATCGCGCGGCGGCGATCGCAATGTTCGACGGCCAGCCGGCGATGCACACGCTCGGCATCGTGATCGTCCGCCTTGCACCGGGCGAGGCCGAGCTGGCGATGCTGCATTCGCCTGATCTCACGCAGCAGAACGGTTTTGTCCATGCCGGCATCATTACGGCAGGCCTCGACAATGCCTGCGGCGTTGCCGCCTTTACCCTGATGCCGCGCGAGGCCGACATCCTTACCGTCGAGTTCAAGACGACCCTGCTGGCACCCGCTCGCGGCGAACGGTTCGTGTTTAGGGCGGAGGTGGTCAAGCCCGGCCGCACGTTGACCTTCTGCGAGGCCAAGGCGTTTGCCGAGCACGAGGGCAACACCACGCTGATCGCCACGATGACCGGGACGTTGATGGCGATGGTGCCGCGCATTGCTGCTTCGCACGAGCCGCGCCCGTCTCGTGCATAGCTGCGATTGACAAGCCTGCCGGCGCATCCCTTGATGCGCTGGTCATGCTTGCGAGTCTCGGCCTCATCCTGCTGTGCCAATTGATCGGCGAAGCCGTCGTGCGCGGCCTCGGGCTGCCCTTGCCGGGACCTGTGCTCGGCCTGCTGCTGCTCCTCGTCCTGCTGCTTGCGCGGGATCGCTTCGCGATGCTTGCATACGGGCCGCTGCGCAACGACGGCGTGGAAACCGCAAGCAAGGGCCTGCTGGCACATCTGTCGCTGTTGTTCGTGCCGGCCGCCGTCGGCGTCGTGCAGAAGCTCGACCTGCTCGCCTCCCATGGCATCGCCATCGTCCTCGTGCTTGCGCTCTCCGTGGTCGTCACGCTGCTCGCGACGGTGCTGACCTTCCGCCTCGTCAGCCGCCTGTTGAAGCAGCAGGACGCGCGATGAACGACAATCCGTTCTCGCTCTGGGTCTATCTCTCGCAGTCGCCGCTGCTGTGGCTGACCGTGACGCTGCTGGTCTATGCGGCGACGGATGCGGTGTCGCTGGCGACGCGGCGCCATCCGCTCGCCAATCCCGTGCTGCACGCGATGTGGATCATCGGCGCGTTCCTGCTCGCAACCGGCACGTCCTATACGAGCTATTTCGCGGGCGCGCAGTTCGTGCACTTCCTGCTGGGGCCTGCCACCGTCGCGCTCGCGGTGCCGCTCTATGAGAACCGCAGGCGCGTCGTGTCATCCATCGTGCCGATGCTGGTGGCGCTGCTCGCGGGATCGGTCACGGCGGTGGTGTCGGTGGTGCTGCTGGCCGAGCTTGCCGGCCTGCCGCGCGACGTGGTGCTGTCGCTGGCGCCGAAATCGGTCACCGCCGGCGTCGCCATGGGCATCGCCGAATCCCTGCACGCCGATCCCTCGCTGGCGGCGGTGGCGGTGATCCTCACCGGCATCATGGGCGCGATCATCGTGACGCCGCTGATGAACCGCACCGGCATCACCGATTACCGGGCGCGCGGCTTCGCCGCCGGCCTTGCCGCGCATGGCATCGGCACCGCGCGCGCGTTCCAGGTCGACGAGATTGCCGGCGTCTTCTCCGGCATCGCCATGAGTCTCAACGCCTTGGTGACCTCGTTCCTGGTCCCCCTGGCGGTCACGCTGCTGGTGCGATGACATCGCCGCCGCGACACTCTATATGACGAGTAACAATTCCCGGTCCCGACCGTATTCAGGGAGATGGGACCGAAACGGGACGAGATATGGCTGGATTTGGGACTAAGGGCCTTGCGCCGACGCGGCGCGCGGCGTTGACGTTGATCGGGGCGGGCGCCCTCGCACTGACGGGCGCCTCGGCGCGCGCGGCGACCGACGACAACGAGGTGCTAACTGAAGCCAAGGTGCTGCGCGATCCCGACACGCCCGTCGCCGGCAATCCCAACGGCAACGTCACCATCGTCGAATGGTCCGACTACAATTGCCCCTATTGCCGCAAGCTCGAGCCCGAGCTGCGCCAGGTCGTCCAGGACGACGGCAAGGTGCGGCTGGTGATGAAGGATTGGCCGATCCTCGGGCCGGTCTCCGTCACCGCGGCGCGGACCGCTCTCGCGGCAAAATTCCAGGACAAATACCATCAGGCCCATGACGCCTTGATGGGCGTCAGCTCGCGCCTGACCGAGCCGCGCATCAACGAGCTGCTCGCCGCCGCCGGCGTCGACATGGATCGCCTGAAGCGCGATCTCGCCGGCCATGGCAGCGATATCGACGCCCTGCTCAAGCGCAACAACGAGCAGGCCGAAGCCTTCGGTTTCAGCGGAACCCCGTCTTTTATCGTCGGCAAGTACCGCGTCCCCGGCGTGCTCAGCATGACCGAGTTCGAGCAGGTCATCGCCGATGCCCGCAAGGCCAAGATGAACTGAGGCGCATCGGTCGTAGCCAACGCAAAGGCGCCGCCGCGGAGCTCGCGACGGCGCCTCGTTCATGATACGGCGTCGTTACTTCGACGAGATCCGGACCCAGTCCTTGTGCGCGCGGTCGCGCAGCGCGTCCCAATCCGCCTTCGCGACGTCCCAATTCACGATGGTGCGATTGGTGGTCGCGACCTCGCCATTGGCGACGGACGACGTCTGCATGGAGTCATAGACATACACGCCGCCGGCAAGCAGCAGCGCGCCAAGGATCATTCCGAAAAAAGTCTGCATTTGCGAACCTCCGGTGGGCCGGCAATAACGTCGGCCCGCAGTGATGGTTCCGCGGCAGTGCGGCGCGGATAAGGACGGGTTGTTCACTCCGCATTCAGCCACTGCGCCAGCTCCGCGTTGATCTCGCGCGGATAGGTGTGGCTGAGGTCGTCGATCTCGCGATAGGTGACATCAGCGCCAGCCGCTGCGAGCACGGCCTGGGTCTGGCGCGCGGTCTGCACCGGAAACATCCAGTCGAGCTTGCCGTGGGTGATGAAGATGGGCAGACCTTGCAAGCGCGCGGCGTCCGCCATCTCCGCCATCAGCGGATGGAAGGTTGCGGAGACCGGCGCCAGATGGGTGAAGGGCGAGGCGCCGTCGAGGCCAGTAACGTAGCCGAAGGTGCCGCCGTCGCTCATGCCGGTCAGCAGCATGCGCGAGGTGTCGATGCTCCAGCGGCTGCGCACGGTTTCGAGGATGCGCATGAGATTGGGCGTATCGGCATCATCGCCCATCAGCGCCCAGGTCGGTCCGGTCGCGGTTGGCGCCACCAGGATCGCGCCAAGGCTGCGGGCGTCGCGCAACCAGCTCCACAGGAAACCGCGTCCGTTGCCGCTGCCGCCATGCAGCGCCATCACCAGCGGCATGGCGCGCTCGGGCGTATAGTACTCAGGCACATAGACCGAGAAGCCGCCGCGGCTGCCGGGTTCGTTGTGATCGTGGAAGATGCCAGTATTTTCGCTTGCGCCGACTTCGAGCCGCGACAACAGATCCGCATTTTCGCGATTGGCGGTGTTGAGGAAGAAGCTGCTTACGGGAGGAAATTGCATCGCCAGGGGATAAAGCGCCTCCTGCGCGCGCGGCACGTGGCGCAGCGCGCGGAAGACAGCGACGAGATCGCCATTGCCGCGCTCGACCTCGCGGATCCCAGCAAAGGCGGCGAGCGTCTCGCCGCAGGCGCGATCGAGCCGCTCGCGGAGGCCCGCGAACTGCTCCGGCCACTCTCCAATAGCCGCGTGTGCCGTTTGCAGCGCCTCATCCGGTGCGCCGATCGCGTTCATCACGGTAGCGAACGCCGGCGGATGCAGATGGCGTTGGAAGAAGCCGAGCGCTTCCAGCGCATTGAGCAGCGGCGGCAGCACGGCCACGATGTCGTCGATCACGGCCTCGCTCATCGCGGCTTCCTTCAGCGTGGGATCAATGCAGCTTCGGTGCCTTCAAGAGCTTGAAGCGATCGGTGGAGGTCACCGTGACGTCGAAGGTGACGCCTTGGTGGTACACGGTCAGCGGCACGTCGACGCCGGCGGTGCCGAGCGCCCACATCTTCTTGTAGAAGGCGGTCTGGCTCGTGACCTTGTCCCCGTTCACGGCGAGGATGATATCGTCGGTCTTGAGTTCGGCGCGCGCGGCAGGACCGTTGGGGGAGATCCCGATCACGACCACGCGGTTGTCGATCTCGGTCGAGTAGAGCCCGAGCCAGGGGCGCGCCGGCTTGTTGACGCGACCGAACTTGCGCAGATCGTCCAGGATCGGCTTCAAGAGGTCGATCGGCACGACCATGTTGACGTGCTCGGCCTTGCCGTCGCGCTCGCGCTCCAGCTGAAGCGAGCCGATGCCGATCAGCTCGCCGCGCTCGTTGAGCAGCGCCGTGCCGCCCCAGTTCGGATGCGCGGGATAGGTGAAGACGGCTTCGTCCAGCAGATATTCCCAATAGCCGGCGAATTCCTGCTTGGCCACGATCTGGCTCGCGACCGAGCGCGTGCGACCGCCGGCGCCGCCGACCACGACGCGGTCGCCGATCGCGGTTTCCGCCGAACTGCCGAGCGGCAACGGCTCGACGTCGAGCTCACCGAGGGCTTGCACCAGGCCGAAGCCGGTTTCGGAATCGAAACCGAGCGCGTGGCCTTCGACCACCCGCCCATCGCCGAGGTGCAGCCACACCGATTCCGCCTCGGTGATGAGATAGCCGATGGTGAGCACCAGTCCGTGATCGATCACGACGCCGTTGCCGGCGCGTTCGGTGCCCAGCGTCTCGGCGCTGAAGGCGTCCGGCGGGACGATGGCGTGCAGGCCGACGACGGATGCGAGCGCGCGGTCAAGATCGAAACCGTAGTCGCTCGCACGCGGCTGATTGGCCGGCGGCACTCTCCATTCGGTCAAAGCGGGCATGGAGTTCTCCTGGCTGAGTGCATCGCTCCGAGATTGCTGCAGAGCGACGCGCGAAGCACGCATAATTTAGGCCGGGGCAGGCCGTCTTGAAAGCCTCGTTCCCAACTATTCGTGAGAACGCCGCGTGAAATCTTTGAAAGGCATGGAAACACCTCGTGCACGAACGGGACGCGCCCCTCAATCCGGCATGCGCCGCATGGCTGGTGTCCGGCGAGGTGCTAGGCGCCGTACCATGAAGCTGCTAACCATTACCGCTTCGTTTGACCAAGGGATCACGGATCGAAGCATGGACAACCGCAGCGATATCTGGCGTGGCGTCGACACGATCAAGGGGCGTTTCATCGACCTCAGCGACAAGGTCTGGGGCATGCCCGAGGTGTGCTACACCGAGGCACGGTCCGCCGCCGAGCATCTCGCCGAGCTGCGTCATCAGGGTTTCCGCATCGCAGAGAACGTCGCCGGCATTCCGACCGCGGTGATGGGCGAGTGGGGCGAGGGCGGTCCGGTCATCGCATTCATGGGCGAATATGACGCCCTTCCCGGTCTCAGCCAGGAAGCGGGTGTCGCCGAGCATCGTCCGATCGAAGCCGGCGGGCACGGCCATGGTTGTGGTCACAATCTGCTCGGTTCCGCCGCGCTGCTCGCCGCGACCGCGGTGAAGGACTGGCTTGCCGAAAACAAGGTGCCTGGTCGCGTGCGCTATTATGGCTGCCCGGCTGAAGAAGGCGGCGCCGCAAAGGCGTTCATGGTGCGCTCCGGCGCGTTCGGGGGCGCCGACATCGCCATCACCTGGCATCCGCACAGCTTCTGGGAGGTCGCGGTGACACCGTCGCTCGCCAACACGCGCGCGGATTTCATCTTCACCGGTCGCACCTCGCATGCCGCGGCCTCGCCGCATCTCGGCCGCTCCGCGCTCGATGCGGTGGAGTTGATGAATGTCGGCGTGAACTACATGCGCGAGCACATGCCGAGCGATGCGCGGGTGCATTACGCGCTGCTCGACACCGGCGGCATTGCGCCGAACGTGGTCCAGGCCCATGCGCGGGTGCGCTATTCGATCCGCGCCCGTGACCTTCCCGGCATGAACGAGCTGGTCGGACGTGTGAGCAAGATCGCCGAGGGCGCGGCGCTGATGACCGAGACCAAGGTCGAGATGAAGATCATCTCCGCGGTCTCCAACATCCTGCCGAACACGCCGCTGGAGCAGGCGCTGCACCGGGTCATGGAAGAGCTCGGACCGCCGCATTTCGACGATGCCGACAAGGGTTTTGCCAGCCAGATCCGCGCGACCTTGAGCGACAAGGATATCGCGTCGGTCTATTACGCGATCGGCATGGAGCAGACCGATCGGCCGCTGGCCGACTTCCTGGTGCCGCTCGATGCCAAGCGCAACCCGCTTGTCGGCTCGACCGACGTCGGCGACGTCAGCTGGGTGGTGCCGACCGCGCAGGTTCACGCCCCCACGGTTGCAATCGGCACGCCGTTCCACACCTGGCAGGTGGTGGCGCAGGGCAAGAGCCCGCATGCCCACAAGGCCATGGTGCAAGCCGCCAAGGCGATGGCCGGTCTCGGCATCAAGGCGCTGACCGATCCGGAACTGATCAAGTCGGCCAAGGCCGACCTGAAGAAGCGGACGGCCAAGACGCCGTATGTCTGCCCGCTGCCGGATCACGTCGAGCCGCCGCTGGACATGTCCGTCGCATAGAATTTCGCCTCCATACTTCGTCTGATGCTGCGAACAAATTTTCCGCAGTGCAGCGTGCAATCCAGCATGTTTTGATGCTGGATTGCCGAACGGATGGGCTGCAGAACACAGTTTTGCCCAACAGACAGCCAGAAGACCGTTTGCATACACACGGTCCCAGTTGACGCGCCCCCCATTCGGTGTGCCATCTACTGCCAGCCAATTGGGCGGCCAGCTTTCACGGCCGTCCTCATCACGATGGGAACCAGACGGGGGACAACCATGCTGGATAAAGAACTGCGTTCGATGATCGGCGAGGTGAAGGATGGGCGGATGGATCGCCGCGCTTTCATCACGCGCATGGCCGCGGTCGGTCTCACCGCCCCGCTGGCCAACCAGATCCTCGCGCTCGGCGGCGTCGCCATGGCCGAGGGTGCCTCGACCTACAAGCCGACCAAGCGTGGTGGCGGTGGTGCGCTGAAGCTGCTGTGGTGGCAGGGCCCGACCTTGCTCAATCCGCATTTCGCCACCGGCACCAAGGACCAGGACGGTGCGCGCTTGTTCTATGAGCCGCTCGCCTGTTGGGATCCCGACGGCAACATGAAGCTGGTTCTCGCCGCCGAAATTCCCTCGATCCAGAACGGCGGCCTGGCCGCCGACGGCAAGTCGGTGACCTGGAAGCTCAAGCCCGGCGTGAAATGGCACGACGGCACGCCGTTCACGGCCGACGACGTCGTGTTCAATTGGGAATACGCCAAGGATCCGGCGACCTCCGCCCTGACGATCGCGACGCTCCGCGACATCACCGTCGAGAAGGTAGATAACCTCACGGTCCGCATCCTCTTCAACAAGCCGACGCCGTTCTGGGCCGACGCCTTCGTCGGGGCGCCCAACACCATCATCCCGAAACATCTGTTCAAGGACTACATGGGGTCCAAATCGCGGGAGGCGCCGACCAACCTCTCGCCGGTCGGCACCGGCCCCTACAAGTTCGTCGAGTTCAAGCCGGGCGATCTCGTCCGCGGCGTGCTCAACCCCGATTATCACATGCCGAACCGCCCCTATTTCGACAGCGTCGAGATGAAGGGCGGCGGCGATGCCGTCTCGGCCGCACGCGCGGTGATCCAGACCGGCGAGTACGATTTCGGCTGGAACATCCAGGTCGAGGACGACGTGCTGTTGCGCCTGGAAAAGGGCGGCAAGGGCAAGACCGTCTATGCGGTCGGTGGCGACACCGAGTTCATCGCACTGAACTTCACCGATCCCAACACCGAGGTCGATGGTGAACGCTCTTCGATCAAGACCAAGCACCCGCTGTTCTCGGATCCGGCGGTGCGCAAGGCGCTGTCGCTGCTGATCGATCGCGAGTCGGTCAAGAAGGCGATCTACGGTCGCGCCGGCCGCACCACGGCCAACTTCCTCAACGGTCCCGAAAAGTTCGTCTCCAAGAACACCACGTGGGAGTTCAGCATCGAGAAGGCCTCGAAGATCCTCGACGAGGCCGGCTGGAAGCCGGGCGCCGACGGCATCCGCGAGAAGGACGGCAAGAAGCTGAAGCTGCTGTACCAGACCGCGATCAACGGTCCGCGCCAGAAGACCCAGGCGATCGTCAAGCAGGCCTGCCAGAAGGCCGGCATCGACGTCGAGCTGAAATCGGTCGTCGCCTCCGTGTTCTTCTCGTCCGACGTTGGCAATCCCGATACCTATTCCAAGTTCTACGCCGACATGGAGATGTTCCAGATCCCGCTGAGCCAGCCCGATCCGTCGCAACATATGCGCCGCTATCTCTCGACGCTCGTCGCCACCAAGGAGAACAAGTGGCAGGGCACCAACTTCCCGCGTTGGGTCAACAAGGAGTACGACGCAACCATCCAGGCTGCGGACGGCGAGATGGATCCGGTCAAGCGCGCTGCGCTCTACATCAAGGCCAACGACCTGATGTACCAGGACACCGTGTTCATCCCGGTGCAGCATCGCCTCAAGGTCGAGGCGGCGGCCAACAATCTGCGCCCGGTCGTGTCCGGCTGGGCCAACGAAACCGACAATCTGTTCGACTGGTACCGCGAGGAATGATCCCCCAACTCTAGACGGGGCCTTCCCTCATGAGCCAATACGTCCTGCGTCGCCTGATGATCGCGATTCCGAGCCTGCTCGGAATCTCGGTCGTGCTGTTCGTCGTGCTCGCGCTCGCGCCCGGTGATCCGTTCTCCGAGTTGGCGACCAACCCGAACGTGCCGCCCGAGGTACAGGCGGCGCTCCGGGCCAAGTTCGGCCTCGACGATCCGATCCACCTTCGTTACCTGCACTGGCTCAACGCCATGCTGCACGGCGACTGGGGCTTCTCCTTCGTCAGCCGGATGAACGTCGACACGCTCATCCTGCAGCGCCTGCCGGCCACGCTCTACGTGATCGGCTCGGCGCAGATCCTGGCGCTGCTGATCGCGATTCCGGTCGGCGTCTATGCGGCCACGAAGCCGTATTCGCTGTTCGACCAGATCGCCAACACGCTCGCCTTCGTCGGCTTCTCGCTGCCGACGTTCTTCACAGGCATCCTGTTCATCCTGATCTTCTCGGTCACGCTGGACTGGCTGCCGTTCGTCTACACCACCGACATCAAGGGCACCGGCATCCACTGGGTGCTGGAGATGATCCGTCAGGCGATCATGCCGGTGGCGGTGCTCGGCCTGTTCCAGGCGGCGTCGATGACGCGTTTCGTGCGCTCGGCGATGCTGGATGTGATCCGGCTCGACTACGTCACCACCGCCCGCGCCAAGGGGCTCGGGCAGGCCAAGGTCATCGTCAAGCATGTCATGCGCAACGCCATGATTCCGGTCGTGACGTTGATCGCGCTGCAGATGCCCGCGGTGTTCGGCGGCGCCATCGTCACCGAGCAGATATTCCGCATTCCCGGCATCGGCTCGCTGCTGATCTCCTCCATCCTTTCGAACGACACGCCGGTGGTGATGGCCGTCACCTTCGTCTTTGCGTGTCTCGTCGTGCTGTTCAATCTCATCGCGGACGTGCTTTATGGCTGGCTTGACCCTCGCATCTCCCTCCGCTGAGCGGCGCGTCTACTCGCCCTGGCGCGAGACGTGGCGGCGCTATAGCCGCCACAAGCTTGCCGTGGTCAGCGCGTTCCTGCTGCTCGTTCTGATCCTGGCAGTCGTGCTCGGCCCCTTCATCTGGCGGGTCAAGATCGACGACATCGACATCGTCGCAGGCATGCAGGGGCCCTCGCCGGCGCATCCCTTCGGCACCGACGATCTCGGACAGGACATCCTCGCCCGCATGATCTATGGCGGGCGCATCTCGCTCGCGGTCGGCCTCGCCGCGATGCTGGTCTCGGTCTTCGTCGGTGTGCTGATCGGCGCGCTCGCCGGCATGTCGCGCGGTGCGCTCGGTCACGGGTTGATGTGGCTTACCGATCTGTTCCTGTCGCTGCCGCAATTGCCGCTGCTGCTGCTGCTGATCTATCTCTTCCGCGACGGTCTGAAGGCCGCGTTCGGTCCGGAGGGCGGCATCTTCATCCTGATTGTGCTCGTGATCGGCGGCCTCCGCTGGATGCCGGTGGCGCGGCTCGTGCGCGCCCAGTTCCTGTCGATCCGCGAGAAGGAATTCGTCGAGGCCGCGCGAGCGCTCGGGGCGAGCCCGGTGCGGCAGGTGGTGCGTCACATCCTGCCCAATGCGCTCGGTCCGGTGATCATCGCCGGCACCATCGACGTCGCCGCCGCCATCATCGCGGAATCGACGCTGTCCTTCCTCGGCCTCGGCTTCCCGCCCGACACGCCGACCTGGGGCCGGCTGCTGTATGATGCAAAGGACTTTCTCGATATCGGCCCGCACTGGGCGCTGTTTCCGGGCGGCGCGATCTTCATCGCGGTGGTCGCCATCAACTTCATCGGCGACGGCCTGCGTGACGCGCTCGATGCGCGACGGGTGATCTGATGGCGCCGCTGCTCGAGATCAAGGGACTGAAGACCCACTTCTCCACGGACGACGGCATCCTCCAGGCCGTCGACGGCGTCGACATCTCCATCAACCGGGGCGAGACGCTCTGCGTGGTCGGCGAATCCGGCTGCGGCAAGACCGTCACCGCGATGTCGATCCTGAAGCTGATCGCGATGCCGCCGGGCCGCATCGCGGCGGGTCAGATCATCTTTGAGGGTCGCGACCTCGTGCCGCTGACCAGCAACGAGCTCGACGAGATCAGGGCCAAGGAGATCGGCTTCATCTTCCAGGAGCCGATGACCTCGCTCAACCCGGTGCTCACCGTCGGCGAGCAGATCGCCGAGAGCCTGCGCCGCCACGAGGCCGTGACCAGGAAGCAGGCGCTCGATCGCACCATCGAGATGCTGAAGCTGGTGCAGATCCCCAACGCCGAAGGCCGCGTGCACAATTATCCGCACCAGTTCTCCGGCGGCATGCGCCAGCGCGTGATGATCGCGATGGCGCTCGCCTGCAAGCCGAAGCTGATCATCGCCGACGAGCCCACCACTGCGCTCGACGTGACCATCCAGGCCCAGATCCTGGACCTGCTCCAGGACATGAAGGAGCGCTTCGGCATGGCGGTGATGCTGATCACCCATGCCATGGGCGTCGTCGCCGAAACCGCGCAGCGCGTCGTCGTGATGTATGCCGGCAAGGTGGTCGAAGAAGCGCCGGTCGATGATCTCTTCGGCAATCCCGGCCATCCCTATACGCAAGGGTTGATTCGCTCGATCCCGCGCATCGACCTCGACAGCGAGCACAAGACGCGGCTCGAGGCGATCGGCGGCTCGGTGCCGATCCTGATCAATCCGCCGGTCGGCTGCCGCTTTGCGCCGCGCTGCAAGTTCGCCATGAACGTCTGCACCGAGAAGGAGCCGCTGCTGCGCGAGATCGCACCTGGCCATCGCATGGCCTGTCATCTCGGCGATACAAACCTGGGAGGCGCGGCATGAGCGAACCCTTGCTGCAAGTCTCCAACCTGAAGAAGCACTTCCCCGTGTTCGGCGGCCTGCTGTCGCGCCAGGTTGGCACCGTCTATGCGGTCGACGGCGTGTCGTTCTCGGTCAATCGCGGCGAGACGCTCGGTCTTGTCGGCGAATCCGGCTGCGGCAAGTCGACGACGGGGCGCTGCGTGCTGCGCCTGATCGAGCCGACCGACGGCGAGGTCACTTTCGACGGCCAGGACGTGCGCAGCCTCGGCGGCAACGATCTGCGCGCGATGCGGCGCAACATGCAGCTGGTGTTCCAGGATCCGTTCGCCTCGCTCAATCCGCGCATGACGGTCGGCGCGATCCTCGGCGAGGCCTTCACCATCCATAACCTTGCGACCTCCGCCAAAGAGCGCGAGGAGCGCGTCGCGGGCCTGCTGGTCAAGGTCGGGCTCAAGGCGGAGCATATGCGGCGCTATCCGCACGAGTTCTCCGGCGGCCAGCGCCAGCGCATCGTGATCGCGCGCGCGCTGGCAGTCGAGCCGAAGCTGATCGTCTGCGACGAGCCGGTATCGGCGCTCGACGTGTCGATCCAGGCCCAGGTCATCAACCTGCTGGAAGACCTCCAGGCCGAGCTGAACCTCACCTATCTCTTCGTCGCGCACGACCTCTCGGTGGTCGAGCACATTTCCGATCGCGTCGCGGTGATGTATCTCGGCCGGATCGTCGAGCTGGCGAAAGCGAGCGATCTCTATCGCAACCCGCAGCATCCCTACACCAGGGCGTTGCTGTCGGCGGTGCCGGTGCCCGATCCAAAACTCAAGCGCGAGCGCATCCGCCTCAAGGGCGACGTGCCGAGCCCGATGAAGCCGCCATCGGGTTGCCACTTCCACACCCGTTGCCCGATCGCACAGCCGCGCTGCGCGGAAAGCGCGCCCGTGCTGAAGGAAGGGGCGGGCGGGCATTTCGTGGCGTGTCATCTGGCTTGAGGCTCCGAAAGCGAGTTCAGAACCTGTAGGGTGGGCGAAGCGAAGCGTGCCCACGATTCTGAAGACGTGGGCACGGCGCTGTCGCGCCTTTGCCCACCCTAGTCGAGATGCACGCCGTACTCCGACAGGGCCTGCCTGAAGGTCTCCACGGAGTTGTGCTGATGCGCGAACAGGCCCGCCTCACGCGCGCCGGCGACGTTGGCTGCGAGATCGTCGACGAACAGGGCGGTCTGCGGCCTCACGCCGAGCTCCGAGAGGCAGAGGCGATAGCAGTGCGGGTCCGGCTTGGCCGTCTTGAATTGCGCCGAGGTGTAGATCCGGGCGCCGAACAGCGGGCGCAATTCCGGCAGCAGCGTGTCGATGTGGTCGGCAACCAGCGTGGTATTGTTGGTCAGCACCGCGATATCGACGGTGTTTCGCAGGCTTCCGGCAATGTTCAGCATCGCGCGATCGGCCTGCATTGATCGACGCCGGGCCTCCACCCACTCATCGAGCGAGAGGGGATAGCCGATGCGTTCGCCAAAACCTCGCAGATAGTCGGCGGCCTCGAGCGCGCCGGAATCGCCGAGCAGCTCGAATCCGCTGTCCCAGATCGCCTCATGGATGAACGCGCTGGTCGTCCCCGCGAGCTCCGCCAGATAGGCGACGCGCGTCGCCCTGTCGTAGTCGCAGAGGACATTGTCCATGTCGAAGAGGACGAGCTTGATGGCATCAGTCACGGCGACGCTCGCGCATTGGCCGAACATCCGGCCCTGGCGTGAGTCATATCCCGCCGGAACGCGGGCGACAAATCAGGTGCTGGCTAGGGCTGCGATGCGCGCCGCCGCGCCAGTTGATGCAGCACCGTGTCGACGGCCGGCACCGCTCCGGTCTCGCGCAGCCACGTGTCGGCCAATTCCCTCAATTCGCCCGGCGTCAGGCCGAACTTGCGACGGAACGCGCGGATGAAGGTGGAATCGCTGCTGAAGCGCATGTCGACGGCGAGATCGATCAGACGGCCGTCCTGCGCGGATGGCGATATCAAGCGCCGAAACGCGAGATTGAGCCGCTGCTCCCGCACATAATGCGCAAGCCCGCCCTCGGCCTCGAACAGCCGGTAGAGGGTCGCGCGCGAGATATGGAAGTGGCGGCAGAGCTCTTCGCTGGTGAGCGCATCGGTTTCGAGATTGTTCGCGATGCGGCGCTTGATCATCGTGAGGTAGAGGTGCCGCTCGGCGCGCTCGAGGCCCGCGACGATCTCGGCCGTCCCGCCGGCGGCGGCCGCCACGAGATCGGCGATCGCCTCGACGGTGGCTTCGGCATGGCCGGACGCGGTGTCCGTCCCGGGCTCGGACGGCAGGGCAAGCGCGGCGTAGTGGCTGGCGAGCAGGCGTGCATGAGGGTGATCCGACGGCAGCAGGGTTGCCGTCGCCGCATCCGGATGGGCAAGCCGAGGCGCCAAAATCGCGCGTTGCAGCACGATCGACATCAGATGGGTGCGGCCGCCCGCGGCGCGCAGCGCGGTTCGGTTTGGCTGCGCCATGTCGATGAGAACGATGTCGCCGGGCCGCAGCGTGACCTCGCGCCGGCCCGAGCTGAACTGCATCTCGCCCTCGACGCAGAGGGTGATCTGAAAATGATCCATGACGCCGCGGGCGACGTGCGCGGGCGTGCGGTCATAGTCCTGGTCGGTGGCACGCGTGTCGATCAGCAGGGCGTTGCGGGTCATCCTCGTCACCGTAGTGACATGGAAGTCGTCCTCCGCGGTGCGCGGAATGACCTCACAAATGTCGACCGTCATGGCCCGCAACTGCGCGAGCGCCTCCGGACCGCGCCCGGGATTGTCCGCCGCCGTGCTTCCGTTCAACGCAGTCCCGTCCACATCCCCTCGCGATGCGGAAGACCGCATGCAACTGATTTCTCGAGATCGGCGGCTAGCCAATGTCGGGTCTGGATGTAGGCATTCGGAAATCGGTGCGCAAGCGAGGTCGAGGTGGATTCCGTCACGCGGTCTTCGCGGGCCAAGGCACGACCTGTCCGGACATCACCAGCCGATCGCGGCCGCTGTCCTTCGCGGCATAGAGCGCACGGTCGGCCGCGGCGACCAGCGTGCTGAAGTCCGTGGAGGTCAGAGACGGAAGTCCGGTTGCGGCGCCGACGCTTACCGTGACCAGCCGGGAGGGCGGATTCTGCGCATGCAGCATGGCAAGATCGTGCAGCGCCTGGCGAACCGCTTCCGCGACCTCCACGCAGCCATCCGGACCTGTGTTCGGCAACAACACGGCGAATTCCTCGCCGCCGTAGCGCGCCGCGAGGTCGGCGGGACGCCTGGCCTGGGTGGACAGGATCCGGCCCAGCGCGCGCAGGCACCCGTCGCCCGCCAGATGTCCGTAATGGTCGTTGAATTTCTTGAAATGATCGACGTCGATCAGCAAGAGCGAAAGCTGCGTGCCGTCGCGCCGGGCGCGCGCCCATTCGTCGGCAAGGCGTTCGTCGAATGCGCGCCGGTTGGCAAGGCCGGTGAGACCGTCGGTCCTCGCAAGCGAAGCGAGCTTGTCCTGAAGATCCTTCTGCTCGGTTATGTCGCGCACGACCGCGACGACGCCGTCGATCGCGCCGCTGTCCGATGCCACCGTCACGTGCAGCGCCGCCTCCGCCCAGATCTCCCCTTTTTCGCGATGACGCTGGCGATAGACGAACCGCGCTTCCTCGGCCTCTCCGCTCTTCAGCGCGGTGATGGCCTGAGCGACCCGTTCCATGTCGTCGGCGTGAATGCCGGCCAGGGCCGACGTGTTCAGCAGTTCCTCGGCGGTCCAGCCGGTGATGCGCACGCATGACGGAGAGACATAGAGCAGCCGGTTATCCAGCCCGATCCGGGTTACCATGTCACTGGATTGCTCGGCCAGCAGCCGGAAATTTGCCTCCTTGGCGACCAGGGCCTGCGCCATGCGCTGTCGCTGCCAGAGCTGACGGACCAGGTAGGAGCCGATCACCGCGATCAGCAGGACGAGGCCGACGACGAAGGTGATGCGCGTGGCGGCGGCGCGTCGCCAGGGAGCCAGCACGTCGTCTTGGGACTTGCTCGCCAGCACCATCAGGGGATAGCGGCTGCTGCGCTGGTAGTAGCTCAGGCGCTGCACGCCATCGAGCGGCGACTTGAAATAATAGACCGCTTCGGCGGGGCGGCTTTTCCAGCCTTTGAACAAGGGCGCATTGGACAGGTCGCGTCCGATGAAGGCGCCGCTCTCGTCTCGGCTGCGTGCCAGCATGATGCCGCCATTGTTGAGCAGCGATGCCGAGCCGTTCGGCCCTAGGTCGAACCGCTCGTAGAATTTGACGAAATAGCTGACGTCGATCGTGAGCAGGGCAACGCCGGCGAAGCCGCCGTCGGGATCGTTGATCCGCCGGGACGCCGTGATGATCCACTGGCCCCCGGAGCGGCTCTTGATGGGCGGTCCGATCAGCGTGCCCGTCTCCGTGGAGTCGCGATGGCGCTGAAAATATTCCCGGTCGCTGTTGTTGAGCTTGGAAAAGTCGAGGCGCTCGGTCGTGGCAAGCCACCGGCCCGTCGCGTCATAGACGAAGATGCCCCGGATGCGGTCCGACGATTTGCGCGTCGGCAGATAGGCCTGGAGCTTCGTGATCGTGTCGGGGCCGGTCCCGTCGAGTTCGAGCCGGTGGACCAGTCCGACCAGGAGCGTATCGACCAGCTCGAACGTATCGTCCGCGTGCTGGATCAGTGAATGTGCGAGGTTGGTGACGTCGATCTCGGCGTTCCTGAGGTCGACATTGCGAGCTTCCCATTCGCGCCAGGCGCTGAGGCCCAGGATCGTCACGCAGATCAGCCCAACGAAGCCCGCCGCCCAGAGCGGAAGGCGCGTCTTGCCGAATTCGCGGCTCGTGACCATCGGGCTTGCTCCAAATCGGGGCAAACCTCTCACTTTCGTCTTAACGGCCTCTTGCAAAATCTGCAATGATTGTGCGGGGTCCGTAATCAACCGGAAGGATTGGTGACATCGTTGGGGCCGATCGGCGGGGCCACGCTACCGCAGTGCGACAATTCCGTTCTGCCGCCTGCCGTCTCATCCCTCCAGGGTGAAGCCGACGCGCAGCGTCACCTGATAGTGGCGCACGGCGCCGTTCTCGATGTGGCCGCGCGTCTGAACCACCTCGAACCACTTCATCTCGCGGATGGTCTTGGACGCGCGGCTGATCGCGTTCTTGATCGCGTCCTCGATCGAGGTTTCGGACGATCCGACGAGGTCCAGGATCTTGTAGACATGATCACTCTCGGTTGCGGCCATGGGTCTTCCCTTGTTTCATCTTGCAGCGGACAAACGCGCTCGATGGAACGTGCATGCGAGCGCATGGCGTTGACTCTGAACGGGCGTGGGCGCTTCGGGTTCCCAGTGCCCGATGGCCCCGGCGCGGAGGCGAGAAGAATGGTTTTCAAATCGCCCGCCGGCGTCGGATGCCGCGGTTGCCCGCGCGAAGACGGATGAGCTAACCTCTGCGCATGTCGTGGCATCTTCGAGTGCGGTGATGATCGGCCGTTGGACGAGGGGCACTCTGGTTGCGATCGGCCTCGGCGTGCTGCCTGCGCCTTGTATTGCGCAGGATGAGCTCGATCGCGCGCCGGCGAGCATGGCCCTGCAGGTGACGACCGATCCTTCCACCATCGAGTGTCGCCGCCTGGACACGGTCAATCCAGCCTCGCTGGTGTTCCTGCCGCTGCGCCGGACCTTCAGCGAGGATTTTGACGAGCATCCGCTGTCGAACGGACGCTGGGTCCCGCATTATGCCGGCGGCGCGGCCTGGCCGGAGGCACGCTATTGGGGCGGCGACGGCTCCGACTTCAAGCGCAAGACCAGCGCCAATGGCGAGCAGCAGATCTACGTCGATCCGCGCTATGCCGGCCGTGCGGCCGCGCCGCTCGGGCTCGATCCGTTCAGGGTGAAGGACGGCGTGCTGTCGATCATCGCCAGCCGAACGCCGCCGGAATTGAAACAGCTGCTGTTCAACAACGAGTACATCTCGGGCATCCTGACGACCCAGGGCACGTTCGCCCAGAAGCACGGCTATTTCGAAATTCGTGCCAAGGTGCCGGTCGGCCATGCGGTGTGGCCGGCGTTCTGGATGCTGGCGGACGATGGCGGCTGGCCGCCGGAGGTCGACGTGCTGGAAGGCCGCGGCGAACGGCCAGGCGATCTCGTGATGACGACCCATTGGCGGATTCCCTCGACCCAGAAGATCCAGTCCTGCGGCTTCGATTTCGCGGTCGGCGACGCCTCGAGCGTATTCCACAATTACGGTGTGCTGTGGCAGGAGGATCGGCTGGTCTATTTCATCGACCGCAGGCCGGTCTCCGACATCAAGGTGCCGATCGGCTTCGACGATCCCATGTACATGATCGTCAATCTGGCGATCGGGTCGAAGTTCTTTCTCGGCGTCGGTCCGGTCGACGCGGAATCGCCTCCGAGCGTCGCATTCGAGATCGACCGGATTTCGGCCTATCAGATCGATCTGGAGCTGGCACGGAGATAGCGATGTCAGCCGATCTCTCGCGGCGCCGTTTTGCCAAGCTCACGGGCCTCGCCGCGCTGGGCGTAGCCGCAGGTGCCGGGGCCGCGGAAAATGAGAAGTCCGCATCGACCGACCGTCACCGGCCGGCGCCGTTCCCGAAGGATTTTCTGTGGGGTACGGCGACCTCGTCCTACCAGATCGAGGGCGCGGTCAACGAGGACGGTCGCGGCAAATCGATCTGGGATATTTTCAGCCACACCCCCGGCAAGATCGAGGACGGCTCGACCGGCGACCGCGCCAACGAGCACTATCATCGCTACAAGGAAGACGTCGCGCTGATCAAGGCGCTCGGCGTCAAGGCCTACCGTTTCTCGATCGCATGGCCGCGCGTGTTTCCGGATGGGACGGGCCAGCCCAATCCTGAGGGCCTCGACTTCTACGACCGCCTCGTCGACGAACTGCTCGCGAACGGCATCGAGCCTTACGCGACGCTCTACCATTGGGACTTGCCGCAGGCACTCCAGGACCGCGTCGGGGGCTGGTCGTCGAGCGACACGTCGAAGGCTTTTGCCGATTACGCTGCGCATGTCGCCGCGCGTCTGGCCGATCGGGTGAAGAACATCTTCACCGTGAACGAGGTCGGGCGTTTCGTGAATTTCGGCTATGGCTGGGGGATCGATGCGCCCGGTCTCAAGCTGGCGGCCGCGCAACTCAACCAGGCGCGCCATCACGTCGCGCTGGCGCACGGGCTCGCGGTGCAGGCGATCCGCGCCTCCGGCCGCACCGGCACCCGTGTCGGCCCGGCCGAGAACATCGCCGCCTGCGTGCCGGCGATCGCGACGCCGGAAAACATCCGCGCCGCCGAGATCGCGACGCGCGAGCTCAACGCCGGCTTCCTCGGCGTGGTGCTGGAGGGCAGATACACCGACGGTTTCCTCGCTTATGCCGGCGCGGACGCGCCGAAATTCACTGCCGAGGAATTGAAGATCATCGGCGCGCCGAACGATTTCGTCGGCCTCAATATCTACGCGCCGCAATATTACGTCACGGCTTCCGACCGCGCGCCCGGCTTCCACGTGCTGCCGTTCCCCACCTCGTTCCCGCACATGAATTCGGAATGGCTGCGGGTCGGCCCCGAAGTGATCTACTGGGCGCCGCGCCTTGCGGCAAAGATCTGGAACATCGACAATATCTACATCAGCGAGAACGGCACCTCGTCCGAGGACAAAGTCTCTGCCGACGGCCAGGTCTACGACCTCGACCGCATCATGTTCCTGCGCAATTACCTGTCCCAGATGCAGCGCGCGACCGCCGAGGGCGTGCCGATCCGCGGCTACTTCCTCTGGAGCCTGATGGACAATTTCGAGTGGATCTTCGGCTACGGCAAGCGCTTCGGCCTCTACCGGGTCGATTTCGAGACCCAGGCAAGGGTGCCGAAGCTGAGCGCGGCGTTCTATCGCGACGTGGTGGCACGGAACGCGATCGGGGGGTGAGACTGCACCCTACGGATCCAGCTCCGTATCCCAGTACAGATAGTCGAGCCAACTATCGTGCAGATAGTTCGGCGGGAACAGGCGGCCGTTGCGGTGAAGCTGGTGCACGGTCGGGGCGAAGGCGTGCTGGCGCGGAAACATTTTTGCCTGCACCGGCGTGAGATTGCCCTTGCGCAGGTTGCACGGCGAGCATGCCGCGACCACGTTCTCCCAGGTGGTCTGGCCGCCTTTGCTGCGCGGGATGATGTGATCGAAGGTCAGGTCTTCGGGCGAGCCGCAATACTGGCAGGCGAAACGATCGCGCAGGAAGACGTTGAACCGGGTGAAGGCCGGATGGGTGGTCGGCTTCACGAAGGATTTGAGCGAGACGACGCTCGGCAGCTGCATTTGCAGCGTGGGGCTATGAACCGCCTGATCGTAATGTGCGACGATGTTGACGCGATCGAGGAACACCGCCTTGATCGCGTCTTGCCACGACCAAAGAGACAGCGGGTAGTAACTCAGCGGCCGGAAGTCCGCATTCAGCACCAACACCGGCCAACTGCCTTGCGAGACATGTGCGTTCAAGTAACGCTCCCGGCCTCCAATATACGCTGCGAAGCAGCATGTACTGACATACTACATGCAGCGTGACGGGATTGTGAAGCCCGCTGAGCGACTTATTCAGGTGCAAGCAATGCGGCGCCGGGGTGGCGAAAGCGCTCAAAAAGCCGCGATTTGGGGGAGGTGCGCGGCTGGCGCGGAACTGCCGTGACCAGCGCGTCGCGGCCTGCCGCGGCAGCTACTCCCGTACCCGTTCCAGCTTCTGCAAGCACCGCGTCGCGCGCACTGCGGCCGGCATCTCCTCGTCGGGAAAGCTGGTGTCCCAGTTGGTGACGCCGACCTCGCCGACATAGATGTCGCCCCTGGAATCCAGCGCGATGCCGTGGGGCGCCAGGAACTTTCCGCTTGCAATACCCGGCCCTTCCTCGCCGCCGAGGCGTGCGATGCGCTTGCCCTTGGCGTCCACGATCGACAGCCGCGGGCCGAGATTGGGCACATTGCGGTTGATGGCAAGGCCCGGGCCGAGCTCGCCGATCACGAAAGTCGGGCTCTTGGTCCCACCGCAACAGCACAGCGCGCAGGGCCGATGCAGGTTGTTCCACTGCGTCTCGTATTTGCCCTCGCCATTGAACACCTGCACGCGGTGGTTCTCGCGGTCGGCGACATAGACCCAGCCATCTGCATCGGTGGCAATATTGTGCACGATGTTGAACTGGCCGGGATCGGTGCCGGGCTCGCCCCAGCTCTTGAGCAGCTTGCCGTCCGGCGTGAATTTGTGCACGCGCGCATTGCCATAACCGTCGGAGACGTAGATCTCGCCCTTCGGCGACAGCGCGGTGTGGGTGCAGCGGTGGAAGGGATCGCCGCTCATGAACGGCGCTGGTTTCTCGGGGATGCCGATCGTCAGCAGCACCTTGCCGTCGGTGGTGCATTTGCGCACGGTGTGGTCGCCGTCATCGGTGCAGTAGAGATTGTCGTCGGCGTCGATGTGCAGGCCGTGCGCGCGCGAGAACAGCCCTTCGCCCCAACTGCGCAGGAAACTGCCGTCGCGGTCGAGCACCACCATCGGGTGAGCACCGCGGTTGAAGACGTAGACACGGTCCTTGCTGTCGACCGCGACGGAGGCGACGTCGGTGAGCTGCCAGCCGTCGGGCAGTTTCGCGAAATTGTCGACGACGCGGTAGCGGTGCTCGCCGCTGCCGAGAATGGCTGGCATGGGTTCCCTTCCTTCAGTTGTTCCTGTCGTGCTCGTTGCATCCGCGCAATGACGAGGGGCTCAAGCAGTGCCCACCTCACGCCCCAAAATCCCTTCCTCGATCGCCTTGATCTGCAGCGCGAGATATTTCGAGTTGATCCGGCACTGCGCGAGGCTGCCGGCGATGAACCAGAGCCCGCGCTGCCTGGTGCGCGCATACATGTTGCGCAGCTCAAAACCGTCGCCAAAGCCCCAGATCGGGCCGACGCGGTCGGCGATGGCCTCGCCGAACAGCTTTCGCACCAGATATTCCTGCGGCTTGTAGCCGGTCGACAAGACGACGAGATCGGCGGGAAGGAGGGTGCCGTCCTTCATCCGTGCGCCCTCGGTGACGAAGCCCTCAATGTCGACAAACTGCCTGAGCCTGATCTTGCCCTCGACGATCAGGTTGGAGCAGCCGACGTTGAAATAATAGCCGCCGCCGCGGGTGAGATATTTGAACTGCCAGCCGGTGCCGGCCTCGCCGAAGTCGAGCTTGAAGCCGACGCGCGAGAGGCCGTCGAGCAGCTCCTTGTCGAGCTGCTTCGATTGCTCGGTCAGCATCACATGCGTCTTCTTCGCGAGCGGCGTCGGCATCGAGGCCGCGATCAAATCATTATCCTCGAGCGTACCTTCGTTGTAAGTCGCATAAGCGAGCTGCGCCGACGGCTCGATATTGGTGACCAGCGTGGCTGCGCGCTGCACCAGCGTCACCTCGGCGCCGCTGGAATACAGATCCTGCGCGATGTCGTGGCCGCTGTTGCCGGTGCCGATGACGATCGCGCGCTTGCCGGTCCAGCTCTCGCCATCCTCATAGCGGCTGGAATGAAGCAGCGTTCCCTTGAAATTGTCGAGCGTCGGAATATCAGGAATATTGGCGATGCCGCTGACGCCGGTCGCCATGATGACATGGCGCGGATGCATGGTGCGCGTGCTGCCGTCGACGCGCCGCAGGGTGACCGTCCAGCGCCCGTTCGCCTCGTCATAGGCGCCGCCTGCGAATTCGGTGCCGGTCCAGAAGTTCAGCTCCATGGCCTCGACGTAAGCCTCGAACCAATTGGCGAGCTTGTCCTTGGGGATATAGACCGGCCAGTTCGGCGGGAACGGCATGTAGGGGAGGTGATTGACCTGCACCTGGTTGTGCAGGGTGAGCGCGTGATAACGCTTGCGCCAATTGTCGCCGATCCGCATCTCGCGATCGACGATCAGCGCATCGACCTTGAGCTGCTTCAGCCGGGCTGCGATCGCGAGCCCGGCCTGGCCGCCGCCGACCACCAGCACGGCCGGATCGCGATCGGCATAGTCGCGCGAGGCGCTGCGCAAATCGAGCCAGTTCGGCCCGCGGAAATCGCGGGAATAGGCCTGGCCGCGCGGCCGCGACGTGCCGAGCTGCTCCTCGAATCCCTTGAGCTCGTCGAGCGCGGTGAGCAACGTCCAGGCCTTCGGGCGGTCGCCGTCGGCGGTGTCGGGAATCAGCCGCAGGATACCGCTGCCACGGCCGGTCGCGGTTTCGAACGTGAAGATCGTTTCGATGGTGTTGGTGCCGGCACGCGTCACCCAGCGCGGCGGCGCACGGTTCGGCGCGATCCTAAAATTGACTGGTGCCGCCTCGGGCGCGAGCGCGTCGAGCGCTTGCACAATCATCTCGCGGCCGGCGATCGTCTGCAGGTTCCAGCTCAGCGCCAACACGTCGCGCCAGAAGCTGTCGGCGAGGAAGAGGCGGTCCAGCGTGGCGGGATCGGGCCTGCCCAGCGCGCGCTCGAATTCATCGAGCCAGGCCTGGGCGCACGCGGATAGATCCTTGGTCTTGTCGAGCATGCGCGACCTCTTGGCCGTCTTTCGCGGCGTTTCCTCTGAGATCGAACGCTATACGGTTTCCTCGCCCGCCAAAAGCTGTGGACCCGAGCGAGGCAGGCATGCAGCCCTGCTCGGGCGGAATATGGCCTGGCATTCCACTCGCGCGGACGCCGGCCGGAGAAGGTCTAAGCGCCGCCCGGACCGCGGCCGGTCCAATAGGGATCGCGCAGCTTGCGCTTGAAGATCTTTCCGGTCGCCTCCCGGGGCAGCGCATCCAGGAACCGGACCTCCTTCGGCACCTTGAAGTTCGCCAGCCGCTCGCGCAGAAAAGCTTGCACTGCGGCGGCCGAGAGCTGCTCGCCGGTGTCGGGCTCGATGCAGGCACATAGCCCCTCGCCATATTCCGGGTCGGGAATGCCGAACACGGCGCAATCGCGCACGCCGGGCATGCCGATCAGCGCGTTCTCGATCTCGGCGGGATAGATGTTGACGCCGCCTGATATCACCATGTCGCGCTTGCGGTCACACAGAAACAGATAGCTGTCTTCGTCGAGATAGCCGACGTCGCCGACGCTGACGAGGCCGTCGCGCCCCGCCTCGGCGCGCGCCTGTGCCTTGCCGTGATAATCGAAATCGGGCACCGCCGTCTGGCGCATGTAGATTTCGCCGACCTCGTTGGCGTTGCACGGGCTGCCGTCGTCGCGGAAGATCCTGACGATGCCGCCTTCGATGGCGCGGCCGACGGTGCCGGGCTTCTTCAGCGCCTCCTCGGCAGAGTGCCACACCGGGATCCCGGTCTCGGTCGAGCCGAAATACTCGTTGATGACCGGTCCCCACCAATCGATCATCGCCTTCTTCACCTCGGGCGGGCAGGGCGCAGCCCCGTGCACGACGAAGCGCAGCGACGAGAGGTCGTAGCGCCGCCTGACCGCCTCGGGCAGCCGCAGCAGCCGCACGAACATCGTCGGGACCATGTGGATGTGCGTCACGCGGTGACGCTCGATCAGGGCCAGCAGCTCCTCCGCGTCGAACCGCGGCTGGAGGATGACGGTACAGCCGTTGCGGAACGCCATCATGCCGTACGAATGCGGCGCCGAGTGATACATCGGCCCGTTGATCAGCACGATTTGGTTGTCCCGCGGCTTGATGCCATAGGCGATCGCTCCGACGCGTTCGGAAGCGGCCGCCTGCTCAGGCTGCATCGGCATGCGCCGCACGCCTTTCGGCATCCCGGTCGTGCCCGACGTGTAGATCATTGCCGCGGCCCGGCGCGGCGGTTCCTGGGCTTCAGGATGGCCGTCGCGCCAGCGCTCCCAATCGGTCAGTCCGGCCGGGACCGCGGTCAGCTCCGGGGCAATGGCGAAGGTCGCCGCCAGCTCGGGCGGCGTCGCGACCACGAGGAGGCGGACATCCGGCGCCACGCCGTCGCGAATCTGCGGCAGCAGGTCGGCGTGGCAGACCAGTATCTTCGCGCCGCTGTCGGTCAGGATGTAGCGGACCTCCTCGGCCTTCAGATGCCAGTTGATCGGCACCACCGGGCTACCGAGTGCGGCGGAGGCCGCAACCACCTCGAACAGGGCGAATTCGTTGCGCAGCATCATCGCAACCGGCGCGGCCTCGGCCAGGCCCAGGGCGCGGAATCCGCTCGCCGCCCGCCTGATGCGTGACTGGATCTCGTCATAGCTGATCCGGCGCTCGCCGCTGATGATCATGGCGTGTCCTTTCCCGCGCGAGCCTAGCGATCGTCCAGCACGTCGCCGAAGCCGACCCAGCTCTTGCCGTTGAAGCGGCGGAGCTGAAGCTGCTGGAACGGCAGATAATCGTCGGCGCCGGTCGTAACCGATATTCCCGGCAGCAGCAGCGGCAGCTTCACCTCTTTCAGCGAGGCCGCCTGGCGCATGATGTTGTCGCGGCTGACATCATCTTTGCACGCCTTCAGCACCGTCATCAGCAGCGTCGCATAGTGGTAGCCGGCCGCGTAGTTGGAATTGGAAAGGTCGGCGTTCGGCATGTATTGCTTCATGAAGGCAAAATACTCCTTCACGCCGGGATCGTCGGCCCATTGCGGGTCCATCGTGTCCTTCTGGTTGCTCGACGAGATCAGGCCGACGGCGTTGTCGAGCCCGGCCGGCTCCAGGAACGAAATCGACGAAGCCGAGGTCGGCACGAAGAACAGCTCGGGCTTCCAGCCGATTTCGGCCACGCCCTTGACCATCTGCGAGGTGAACTTTCCGAGCACGACGCCGAACAGCACGTTGGCGCCCGAGGCCTTCAGGGTCGAGAGCTGCGAGCTGATCGTCGGCGCGCTGGTCTCGTAGGTCTGCTCGGCGATGATCATGCCGGCCGCCTTGGCTCCGAGCGCGCGCTTGAAGCCTGCGACATAGTCGCGACCGAAATCGTCATTCTGCGCCAGGATCGCGATCCTGGCGTCGGGCTTGGTCTGCAGAATGTATTTGGCATAGACCACGCCCTCGGATTCGTAGGCCGCCATCCCCGGCATCGTCCACGGATTCTTCTGCGGCTCGGCCCATTTGGTGGCGCCCGAGAGCACGAACAGCTGCGGCACCTTCTTGGCGTTGAGATAACGCTGCACGGCGCTGTTGGTGGCGGTGCCGAGCGAGCCGAACATCATCAGCACCTCGTCCTGCTCGACCAGCTTGCGGGTCTGCTCGACCGTCTTCGGCGGCGAATAGGCGTCGTCCAGCGTGATGAACTTGACCTTGCGGCCGTTGATGCCGCCTTCGGCATTGATCTTCTCGAAGAACGCCTCCTGCGTCCGCCCGATCGCGCCGAAGCCAGAGGCCGGGCCGCTATAGGGCAGGGTCTGCCCGATGCGGATCTCGGCGCTGCCTTCGGCGTGGGCGCTGCCGGCGCCGAGCGTCAGCAACGACATGCCGATCAATGCGGCTGCGAGCTTCATGGTGTCCTCCCGTTTTTTCTTGTCAGTCCGAGACGTCAGGCGCTGGCGCGCAGGAAATCCTGCCGGGCCCGATCGAACTCCGCTTTCATCCGGTCGACCAGGTCGGCGACGGCAGGCGCGTCGGTGATCTGGCCGATGCCCTGGCCCGAGCCCCAGATGTCGCGCCAGGCCTTTGATTTGGTGTTGCCGCCTGAGCCGAAATTCATCTTCGTCTTGTCGGCCACCGGCAGATTGTCCGGATCGAGTCCTGCGGCGGCGATGGAGGGGCCGAGATAGTTGCCGTGCACGCCGGTGAACAGGTTCGTGTAGACGATGTCGTGCGCGGCATGCTGCGTCAGCGCGGACTTGTAGGCTTCGTCGGCGTTGGCTTCCTTGGTCGCGATGAAACGCGTGCCCATATAAGCGAGGTCGGCGCCCAGTGTCAGCGCGGAGGCGATGCCGAAGCCGTCGCTGATCGCGCCCGACAGCAGGATCGTGCCCTTGAACCATTGCTTGACCTCGCGCACGAGCGCGAAGGGCGAGAGCGTTCCGGCATGCCCGCCGGCGCCCGCGCAGACCAGGATCAAGCCGTCGACGCCGTGCTCGGCCGCTTTCCGCGCATGCTTGACGTTGATGACGTCGTGGAACACCAGCCCGCCATAGGAATGCGCGGCCTCGACGATCTCCGCTGGCGGCCGCAGCGAGGTGATGATGATGGGGACGCGATGTTTCACGCAGGTCTCCATGTCCTTCATCAGGCGGTCGTTGGAGGCGTGGCAGATCTGGTTGACCGCGTAGGGCGCGACCTTCTTGCCCGGATTGAGCGATTTGTATTGCCCGAGCTCGTCCTCGATGCGGCTCAACCACTCGTCCAGCTTCTCGACCGGACGGGCATTGAGCGCCGGAAACGAGCCGACGACGCCCGCCTTGCACTGGGCGATCACGAGCTCCGGTCCAGAGACGATGAAGAGCGGCGAGCCCACCACGGGCAGCGCGAGCGAATCCTTCAAGAGAGCGGGCAGCGCCATCATATCCTCCCTGGAAAAGCGGGCCCTGCCGGCGGCGGAGGACGAGGCGTTTCCCTGTTGATTGTCGCGCGGGCGATTGCCGCCCGTGTTGCGGATTTGAACCCACTATAAGGTTGGACGGCGCGCTCCGGTCGTTCAATAATGAACGGATAGCCATTCAGATATGAACAGGGGTGCCGATTGGACTGGGATCTTTGCAAGACCTTCGTCGCGGTCGCTGATACCGGAAGCTTCACCGCCGCCGCCCGCCGGCTGCACACCAGCCATCCCACCGTCAGCCGCAAGATCGCGGCGCTGGAAGCTCAGCTCGGCACCAGGTTGGTGGCCCGCGCCGCCGACGGCCTGGCGCTGACGGCGGATGGACGGACATTGCGCGAGCACGCCGAGGCCATGGCGGCGGCGGCGCTGCGGGCCGAGACCGCGGTCGCGGCCGGAGGACATAAGGCGCGCGGCATCGTCAAGCTTTCGATCGGCGCGACGCTGGCCTCGCATTGGCTGATGCCGCGCCTGCCTGCCTTCCTGCGTGCGCACGATCATGTCCAGCTCGAGATCATCACCCACCCGTTTCCGGCGAGCGTGCGCCGGCGTGAGGCGGACGTGGTGCTGCGGCCTTTTGACAGCGGCGAGGAAAACCTGGTCGGCCGCAAGATCGGCCGCCTTGGGACCGGATTCTATGCCTCGCGCGATTATGCCGCGGGGCGGTCCTTGCCTGAACGGCGCGGCGAGTGGAAGGAGCATAGCGTCGTCGGCTTCGCCGACCAGGCGTCCAATGCACAGCTTGCGCGCTGGAGCGACGTCGTCACGCGGCAGGCCAGGGTGGTGATGCGCTGCTCTTCCCAGGGCGACATGCTGGCGGCGGTCCGCGCCGGGATTGGGATCTCGGCGCTCTCCTGTTTCGTCGCGGAAAGCTATCCCGACCTCGTGCGCGTCGCCCCGCAAAAGCTCGCCAGCGTGGCGGACCTGTGGCTGCTGGCCCATCCCGACCTCGTCGAGCTCCCGGCGGTGCGCGCCGTCGTGGATTTCGTCGCCGAATGCGCCCGGGCCGACCGCGCGAGGCTGCGGGGCTAAAGCATGATCCGGAAAAGTGCGCAGCGGTTTTCCGAAAAGATCATGCTTAAACAACAACCTAAAGCGCGATGACGTTTCATCCTGATCGCGTCGCGCTTTAGCCCGAGCCGGCGAGCACGCCCTCGCGCTTCTTCACCGCGCGATAATAGCTCCACCACAGATGCGCTGCCGCGCCGCGCAGGGGACGCCAGGATTCGGCGAGTGGCGCCATCTGTTTCTCCGTCGGGCGCGCCTTCAGGCCGAGCCCGACGCGGATGGCCTCCTGCACGGCGAGGTCGCCGGCCGGCCAGGCATCGCCATGACCGAGGCAGAACAGGAGATAGACGTCCGCGGTCCAGGGGCCGATGCCGGGCAGCGCGATCAGCGTGTGATGCGCGGCGTCGGCATCCTCCTCGGCGAGCACGTCGAGGTTCAGCCGCTGCGCGCCGATCTCGCGCGCGAGATGCTTCAGCGTCTTGATCTTGGCGGCCGACAGGCCGAGCCGCCCCAGCCGGTCAGCGCGGGCGCGGCGCACCGCGTCATGGTCGAACGGATCGAAGGCCGCCGACAGCCGTCCCCAGATCGCCGCGGCGCTCGCCGTCGACAGCTGCTGCCCGCAGACGATGTGGGCAAGCCCCGCAAAGCCCGGCTCGCGCCGCCGCAAGGCTGGCATGCCCGCGATCTCGAACACGGGTTTGAGGCGGGGATCCCGCTTGATCAGCGCTTGGACGGCCTCTTCGAGATCGGATTGGGTTTCGAGGTGGATGGTCATGGTGACACTGGCTTGCGGCGATGCGGGTTTCGCGTCCTGTGGACGGTTCCGGACGATGAGATTAAGACCATACTATCGCGATCCCGGAAGTGCCGAATGACTTTGAGAAGTATTCCTGTGGAGATGGACGTCGAGAAGGTCGCCCTGATCGATGTCATGCTCGATCGTGTCGTCGACGAGCATCGCGTCTTCTTGCCGCTGGCGATCGAGAGCGGAAGCCGGGCCTGGGGCTTTGCCTCTCCGGACAGCGACTATGATTGCCGTTTTGTCTATGTGCGCCGTGCAGTCGATCATATTACGCCTTGGGTGAGTCGCGATGTCATCGAGCTTCCGTTCGAGGCGGATCTCGACGCTAATGGATGGGATTTGCGCAAGGCTCTGCAGCTCCTGCTGAAGGGCAATGCGGTGATCGTGGAATGGCTGTGCTCTCCGGTCGTGTACCGGGGACAAGCATGGTTTCGCGACGAGTTTCTGGCATTTGCCAGAGAGGCGGCGAGCCGGGAGGCCGTCTGCCGTCACTACCTTCATCTGGGCGAGCGGCAGCGACGGGTCTATTTCGGCGACGGGACGAGCGTTCCGCAAAAGAAGATCTTCTATGCACTTCGACCTGCTGCCGCCTTGCGATGGCTGCGCATGCGTCCCGCGGAAGCCGTCGCGCCGATGCATTTCCCGACCCTCATGGAGGAGTGTGATCCGCCGGGCGAATTGAGGGCGGAGATCGCCGGTCTCATGGAACGGAAGGCGGTGACGCACGAACTCGGCTCGGCACCCTTGCCGTCTGCAGTAGCCGGCTTCATCGATTCGGAATTCGAGCTTGCGCGCGGGACGTTCGAGGCAGGTGCAGCAGGTGCTTCGGAAGAGATGGTCCTTCGGGCCGATCAGTTTTATCGCGGCGTCGTGGAGCGCCTCGAGCGGGAGAACGGCACCACCCTTCCGTTCCGGCTCGGCTGATGCCACCCGTTTTCCGATTCGCTCCGAGCCCGAACGGCCACCTCCATCTCGGCCACGCCTATTCGGCGCTCCTTAATTTCGACCGCGCGCGCGAGTCGGGCGGTCGGTTGTTGCTGCGGATCGAGGACATCGACACGACGCGCTGCCGGCCGGAATTCGAGGCGGCGATCTACGAGGATCTGGCCTGGCTCGGAATCGATTGGGAGACCCCGGTGCGGCGGCAGTCGGAGCATCTCGCTGATTATCGCGCCGCGCTGGACAAGCTGTCGGCGCTCGGGCTCGTCTATCCCGCCTTCGAAAGCCGCGCCGAGATCGCAAAGCTGGTTTCCGCGCGCGAGGCTGACGGGCCGTGGCCGCGCGATCCCGACGGCGCGCCGCTTTATCCCGGCGAGTCCAAATCGCTGCCTGCCGACGCGGGGGCGCGCCTGATCGCTTCGGGCGTGCCCTACGCGCTGCGGCTCGACGTGACGGCGGCCTGCCGGCGCGTTGCCGGCCTGACCTGGAATGAGCTGGGCGAGGGGCCTGATGGCGAGCGCAGCACGGTCCCGGCGCGGCCCGAGGCCTGGGGTGACGTCATCCTGGCGCGCAAGGAGACGCCGACCAGCTACCACCTGTCCGTCGTCGTCGATGACGCGCTCCAGGGCGTCAGCGAGATCGTGCGGGGCCAGGACCTGTTTCACGCCACCGCCGTCCACCGCCTGCTCCAGGTCCTGCTCGGCCTGCCCGAACCCGCCTACCGCCATCACCGGCTGATTTGCGACAGCGAGGGGCGGAAGCTGTCGAAATCGAGCGGCTCGACCGGTCTGCGCGCCTTGCGCGCGGCCGGCATGGCGCCTGCCGACATCCGTCAGCTGGTGGGATTAGGTTAAGTTTCTCTGGGGGTTAGCCAAACGCCGCCGTGACTCCGGGGGTTCCGCCGTGCCATGCTTGGCCGACAGCCCGGGGTTCGAAGGGGATACTTCGAAGGGGATTTATGGCGGCGAAAAAGCGCCCAGCGCGCACCACGCGGACGTCCAGGCGACCGCCTCGGAAGCGGTCCGGGACGACCGGCGGGTTGCGCAAGCGCAGCACCAAGGCGGTCGCGCCGGACGTGGTCCAGGCCGCGCTCGCCGCCTTTGCCCATGAGGTCCGCACCCCCCTGACCGGCATTCTGGCGATCAGCGACCTGCTCGCGACCTCCGATCTCGGCGAGCGGGAACGGCGCTGGGCCGACACCATCAAGGCCGGTGCCGAGCATCTGGCGAGCCTTGCTACGCTGTTCGTGGATGCCGCCAGAACCGGCAAGGGGGCCAGCAAGGCCGGAAGTACGCTGCGGCAGGACCTGTTCGATCTCCGCACGCTCGCCCGCAGCGCCGGCGATTCACTGGCCGGCCGTGCCGCGGCCAAAGGTCTCCAGGCCCAGGTCGAGATCTCCGACAAGCTCCCCGGCCTCGTGGTCGGCGATCCCGTCCGCCTGCGCGCCGCGCTCGAGAACCTGATCGACAATGCCGTGAAGTTCACCGACCAGGGCGGCGTGGCACTCGAGGTCGCGCCCTGGCGTCCTGCCAAAGGCAAAACGAAAGGCAAGCCAAAAGAGAAGCCAAAAGAGAAGGGCAGGGTCGGCGTCGCCTTCGCAGTGTCCGACAGCGGCATCGGTCTCACCATGGCCGAGATCAAGCGGCTGTTCCGCCCGTTCACTCAGGCCAATGTCACCATCGCCTCGCGCTTCGGCGGCGCCGGCTTGGGTCTGTCCTCGGTCAAGCAATTGGCGCGCGCGATGGGCGGCGACATCACCGTCGCACCGCGCCGCGGCGGTGGTGCTACCTTCACGCTGACGGTGTCGCTCGATGCGGCGGGACCGCGCAAATCCCGCAAGGCGAAGGGTGAAGCCGAGGCAGATGCGGTCGCGGCGCTGCGCGTCCTCAGCGTCGAGGACAATCCGTTTGGCCGCGTCGTGCTCAACACGATTCTGACCGAGCTCGGCCATCATGCCGAGTTCATCGGGCGCGGCGAGGACGCCGTCGGCCGGCTGGCGCAAGGGGCGTTCGATGCGGTGCTGATGGATATGGTGCTGCCGGGCATCGACGGCGTCGAGGCCATCAGGCGGATCCGCACCATGGAGGCGCCGCTGGCTCAGATCCCGATCATCGGGGTGTCCGGCCGCGGCGAGGACGAGGCGGCCTCGCGCGAGGCCGGCGCCGACGCCTTCCTGGTTAAGCCTGTGTCTCCGCGGGCGCTAGCGACTGCGCTGCTTGAAGCGACACGCCGTGAGGAAGCCGCGACTTGATGATCGCGGCATTGAGCTCGCCGCCGTAAACGAAGATCGCGGCGATGAAATAAAGGAACACCAGCGCGATGATCACCGAGGCGAGCCCCGCATACATGGTCACGTAATTGTTGGCGAAGCGCGCCAGATATTGTCCGAACACGATGCCTGATATCAGCGAGGCCACGATGGTGAAGACGATGCCGGGCAGGATCTGGAGGAAGCCGCGCCGTCCCGCCGGCAGCCAGACGTGCAGGATGATCAGCGCCACCACCAGCGCACCGATCGTGATGCCGTAGCGCAGCCAGGTGAGGATGCTTTCGTTGGACTCGACGAACAGCGGGATATGGCGTCGCGCCGCCTCGATCAAGAGCGGACCGAGCACGATCAGGAACGCCATGGCGAGCGCGGTGAAGGCCGCAATCAGCGTGTAGACAATCGATTCCAGACGCAGCCAGTACCAGCGCCGCATCTCCACCACCGCATAGGCGCGATTGAGTGCGACCCGGAGGGCCTCGACGCCGTTGGAGGCGAAATAGACCGACAGCGCCGCGCCGATCGTCAGAATGCCGGTGCGGGTCGTGGTCAGCACGTCGTGCACCTCGCCCGAGATCGAATCGGCGACCTGCTTGGGCCAGATCTGCAGCATCAGGCTGGCGGCCTGGTCGGCGAGTTCCTTGGAGCCGAAGAAGCCCGCGAGTGAGGTCAGCACGATCAGGAACGGGAACAACGCCATCAGGGTCGACAGCGCGATATGGCTCGCGATCGCCCATCCGTCATCGGCCAGGAACGTATAGAACGCATCCTCCAAGACGCAGTAAATGTAGCGGATGGCTTTCACGTGGCACCTACACCGCTGCTCGCTCTCCCCGCACGAAGGGAGAGGTCAGGAGAATAGGCAATGGGCGCAAATCGGAAATCATCGCGCTACCATCTGATATTCTTGCCCCAAAAGCCAGTTCGCGAAGCGCCTCGCTGTCATTCCGGGGCGCGCGCAGCGCGAGCCCGGAATCCATTTCGCCGCAGTAGGGGTGACCCGATGGATTCCGGGCTCGACGCTTCGCATCGCCCGGAACGACGCCGGAGGCTGCCGCGGCACCATGGCGGACCGGCGCGCACGGTGTTATCACCCCCCAATGGCATCTCTCCTGACGACTTTCATCCTGCCGGCGGCAGCCGGCGCCGTGGCGTTGGTGCTGCTGCTTGGGCTCATCAACATGATGCGCGGCGGCTCGCCCAACATTTCGCAGAAGCTGATGCGCTGGCGCGTGCTGCTTCAGTTCGTGGCGATCGTCATCGCAATGCTCGCGGTCTGGGCGATGGGGCGGTAATCATGGTCGTACTGAATCGCATCTACACGAAGACCGGTGACGACGGCACGACGGCCCTCGGCTCGGGCGAGCGCCGCCCAAAATACGATCTGCGTATCGAGGCCTATGGCACGGTCGACGAAACCAATGCCGCGATCGGCGTGGTGCGGCTCCATACCCAGGATGCCCCCGAGCTCGACGCGATGCTGGGCCGTATCCAGAACGATCTGTTCGATCTCGGCGCCGACCTTGCGGTTCCGGATCGTGACGGCAAAGCCGAGCGCCTGCGGGTGGTGACGAGCCAGGTCGAACGGCTCGAGCGCGACATCGATGCGCTCAACGACAAGCTCGCGCCGCTGACCTCCTTCGTGCTTCCCGGCGGCACGCCGACTGCTGCCCATCTCCATGTGGCGCGCACGATATGCCGCAGGGCGGAACGGGTGATCGTGGAACTGGCGGCCCGACCCGGGGAGCAGGTCAGCGCAGCTGGCATTCAATATATGAACCGCCTGTCGGACTTCCTGTTCGTGGCCAGCCGGGCCGCCAACGCGAATGGCGCCGGCGACGTGCTCTGGGTTCCGGGCCAGAACCGCTGACCCATCGAGCTCTCGCATTTCAGAGGGCTAAAATTAGGCTCGTTCGCGCGTTGACCGGGGCAGATCAGGCCTTTAGGTTCCGCGCCAGTTGATAACCCCCCTCCCAAATTGAGTGAAAGAGGATCGATGAAGGTCTTAGTGCCGGTAAAGCGGGTGGTCGATTACAACGTCAAGGTCCGCGTCAAGGGCGATGGATCGGGCGTTGAACTCGCCAACGTCAAGATGTCGATGAACCCGTTCGACGAAATCGCAGTCGAAGAAGCGCTGCGCCTGAAGGAAGCCGGCAAGGCGACCGAAGTCGTGGTGGTCTCCATTGGACCGGCGCAGGCGTCGGAGACGATCCGCACGGGTCTTGCCATGGGCGCCGATCGCGGCATCCTGGTGAAGGCCGAGGGCACCGTCGAGCCGCTCGCGGTCGCCAAGATCCTGAAGAAGATTGCTGACGAAGAGCAGCCCGGCCTGATCATTCTCGGCAAGCAGGCGATCGACGACGACAGCAATCAGACCGGCCAGATGCTGGCTGCGCTGCTCGGCTGGTCGCAGGCGACCTTCGCTTCGAAGCTCGAGGTCGAAGGTTCTGACTTCAAGGTCACCCGCGAAGTCGATGGTGGTCTCCAGACCGTGAAGCTGAAGGGACCGACGATCGTCACCACCGATCTGCGTCTCAACGAGCCGCGCTATGCCTCGCTGCCGAACATCATGAAGGCCAAGAAGAAGCCGATCGCGGACAAGACCGTCGCCGATTACGGCGTCGACGTCGCTCCGCGTCTCGAGGTCGTCAAGACGACGGAGCCGGCCGGCCGCAAGGCGGGCGTCAAGGTCAAGGACGTCGCCGAGCTGGTGTCGAAACTCAAGAACGAAGCCGGGGTGCTCTGATGACGACGCTGCTGATTGCCGAACACGACAATGCGTCGCTCAAGGATGCGACCAACAAGGCCCTGACCGCGGCCGCCGCGCTCGGCGCGGACGTCGAGGTCCTCGTTGCCGGCCAGAACGCCAAGGCCGCGGCGGATGCCGCTGCCAAGCTTGCCGGCGTCAAGAAGGTGCTGCTCGCCGACGGCGAGCTCTACGCCCACGATCTCGCCGAGCCGCTGGCCGCGCTGATCGTTTCGCTGGCCTCCGGCTATGATGCGATCGTCGCGCCCGCGACCTCGCGCTTCAAGAACGTGATGCCGCGCGTCGCCGCCCTGCTCGACGTCATGCAGGTCTCGGAGATCATCAAGGTGGTCGCTCCCGACACCTATGAGCGCCCGATCTATGCCGGCAACGCGATCCAGACGGTGAAGTCCAAGGACGCCAAGAAGGTCATCACGGTCCGCACCTCCACCTTCGCCGCAGCCGGCGAGGGCGGCAGCGCGGCGATCGAGACCGTCGCGGCGGCGGCCGATCCGGCCCTGTCGTCCTTCATCGGCGAGGAGGTCGCCAAGAGCGACCGTCCCGAGCTGACCTCGGCCAAGATCATCGTCTCCGGTGGCCGCGCCATGCAGAGCCGCGAGAATTTTGCCAAGTACATCGAGCCGCTCGCCGACAAGCTCGGCGCCGGTGTCGGTGCCTCGCGTGCGGCGGTCGACGCCGGCTATGCGCCGAACGACTGGCAGGTCGGCCAGACCGGCAAGGTCGTGGCCCCCGAGCTCTATGTCGCCGTCGGCATTTCCGGCGCCATCCAGCATTTGGCCGGCATGAAGGACTCCAAGGTAATCGTCGCGATCAACAAGGATGAGGACGCGCCGATCTTCCAGGTTGCGGATTACGGCCTGGTCGCCGATCTCTACCAGGCGGTTCCGGAGCTGACGGCCGAACTCGGCAAGCTCGGCAAATAAAAGACGCCAAAAACACCGGCCGGAGGCATAAACTCCGGCCGGTGTTTCATTTCTGAAGCGTTTTCTTTGGCGTGGGGCACGCCGGGGAAGCGATCCAATCTAGGTTTCGAGCCCGGGTTCTGATTAAATCAAGCTTCTGATCAAATCAGACCTCCCGGCTCGGGGGATAGGCAGGTGCGCTCGTCGCGCGCCGTTCCGGTGGATGACAAGATGGCGGCAGTGATCAAGAAGGTCGGCGTGATCGGCGCGGGTCAGATGGGCAATGGCATCGCGCATGTTGCGGCGCTGGCCGGCTTCGACGTGGTGCTCAACGACGTTTCGGTTGATCGCCTCAAGTCGGGCATGGCCACCATCAACGGTAATCTGGCGCGCCAGGTCTCCAAGAAGGCCGTCTCCGAGGACGACAAGGCCAAGGCGATGGCGCGCATCACGTCCGCCGAGAAGCTGGACGACCTCGCCGATTGCGACCTCGTGATCGAGACCGCGGTCGAGAAGGAAGAGGTCAAGCGCAAGATCTTCCACGAGCTCTGCGCCGTGTTGAAGCCCGAGGCAATCGTCGCCTCCGATACGTCCTCGATCTCAATCACCCGGCTTGCCGCCGCCACCGACCGGCCCGAGCGCTTCATCGGCATTCACTTCATGAATCCGGTGCCGCTGATGGAGCTGGTGGAGCTGATCCGCGGCATCGCCACCGACGACCAGACCTTCGAGGCGTCCAAGGAATTCGTTGCCAAGCTCGGCAAGCAGGTCGCGGTCTCCGAGGATTTCCCGGCCTTCATCGTCAACCGCATCCTGCTGCCGATGATCAACGAGGCGATCTACACGCTGTATGAAGGCGTCGGCAATGTCGAGGCGATCGACGCGGCCATGAAGCTCGGCGCCCACCATCCGATGGGCCCGCTGGAGCTGGCCGATTTCATCGGCCTCGATACCTGCCTCTCCATCATGCAGGTGCTGCATGAAGGGCTGGCCGATTCCAAGTACCGCCCGTGCCCGCTGCTGGTGAAATATGTCGAGGCCGGCTGGCTCGGCCGCAAGACCCAGCGCGGCTTCTACGACTACCGCGGCGCCAAGCCGGTTCCGACGCGATAAGGCGGCGGTGCCGTAGGGTGGGCAAAGGCGCACTTGCGCCGTGCCACCATCTCTCTCGGTCGCAAAAATTGCGTGGGCACGCTTCGCTTTGCCCACCCTACGGC
>NZ_PTFE01000053.1:0-55136 GCF_002936975.1 Bradyrhizobium sp. AC87j1 | reverse complement strand
AAGGCTCAAACGCTACAACCGCCTCATCGCGCGCCGACGAGCCCAGGTTGAGACCACCTTCGCCACTCTCAAACGCCGCATGCGACTGACTTGCATCCGCTACGTCGGTCTGATGAAGGCAAGCGGGCAGGTCCTGCTCGCCTCGATCGCCTTCAACATGAGGCGGTGGGCCACGATCGCGGCCTGAGCCGCCCGCCGAGGGCGACCACTTACAGACTTGGCTGGCAATTGCCGTAACCACGGCCCTTCTCCTGCCGTCCTCAACCTCAAAAGCCGATAACGCAACAGGCCCGCAAGGGGAGAAGGAAGATAGAGCCCTCAGCCCTTCCGCTCCGGCACGCGCTTGATCTTTGCGCCGAGCGCGTTCAGCCGTTCCTCGATGCGCTCATAGCCGCGCTCGATCTGGTCGGCGTTGTTGATGGTGGAGGTGCCCTGGGCGCACACCGCGGCCAGCAGCATCGCCATGCCGGCGCGGATGTCGGGCGAGGTCATGGTCGCGCCGTGCAGGCGGCTGGGGCCGGCGATGATGGCGCGGTGCGGGTCGCACAGCACGATGCGCGCGCCCATTGCGATCAGCTTGTCGACGAAGAACATCCTGGATTCGAACATCTTCTCGAACATCAGGATCACGCCCTCGCATTGCGTGGCGGTGACGATCGCGATCGACATCAAATCGGCGGGGAAGGCCGGCCAGGGCTGGTCCTCCAGCTTCGGCACGTGGCCGCCGAAATCGTCCTGGATCTTCAGCGTCTGGTTCGACGGCACGATAAGGTCGTCGCCCTCGACGCGGCAGACGATGCCGAGCCGCTCGAAACCCATGCGGATCGAGCGCAGATGCTCGACGCCGGCGCGGGTGATGCGAAGCGGCGAGCGCGTCACGGCGGCAAGCCCGATCAGCGAGCCGACCTCGATATGGTCGGGCTGGATCCGATAGGTCGCTTCTCCCAGCGTTGCCGGCCCATGAATGATCATGGTGTTGGTGCCGATGCCCTCGATCTTCGCACCGAGCGCGACCAGGAAATTGGCGAGGTCCTGCACATGGGGCTCGGAGGCCGCGTTGCGCAAATGGGTGACGCCGTCGGCGGCGACCGCCGCCACCAGCGCGTTCTCCGTCGCGGTGACGCTCGGCTCGTCCAGGAATACGTCCGCGCCGGCAAGCTTGGGCGCGCGGAATTCGAGCCGGTCGGTCGCGGTGACCTTGGCGCCGAGCTGCTCCAACGCCAGCACATGGGTGTCCAGGCGGCGGCGGCCGATGACGTCGCCGCCGGGCGGCGGCAGCATCACCTCGCCGCAGCGCGCGAGCAGGGGGCCTGCGAGCAGGATCGAGGCGCGGATGCGCACGCAGAGCTCAGGGTCGAGATCGGCGGCGCGGATGCTCTTGGCATGGATGTGAAGCGTGTTGCGCCCGGTCCATTCCGCCGCCGCGCCGACCGAGCGGATCAGTTCGACCAGCGTCTCGGTGTCGCGGATGCGCGGCACGTTCTCCAGCGTCACCGGATGCTCGGTGAGCAGCGCCGCGGCAATGATCGGCAGCGCCGAATTCTTGTTGCCGGACGGCTCGATCGAGCCCGAGAGCCGGTGACCGCCCTCGACGATATATTGGATGGGCGCCACGGGGTTCTCGCTGTCCTGTTAATGGGTCGGGCTGTTTCGGAGGCGGAAACTACAGAGAATTGAGCGCGGTAGCAATTGTGCTGGCCGCGACTCCGGCCCGTCCGCCAGCCCGGGGGCTTAGAACAAGCCGATAATATTCCCCACCACATACAGGATCGCGATCAGGATCAGCGCGCCGATCATGACGAAGGAGATTTCGATCGCGATGGCGCCGGTGCCGAGGATGGCGGCCACGCCGGCCAGGAGGCGTTCCTCCCGGAAGATCAGCGAGAGGACCGAGAGCAGGATGGCGAGCAGGCCGAGCGCGATCGCGGTGGCGGAAGCTGTTTCCCTCCAGCTTCTCCCGGCCGATTTCTCGACCTTCGGCGCCTGATACTCCGCGCCCTTCACGCGTGCGATCAGGCGATCCTTGATGCGATGTCCGGTGTCGACGATCACCTGGTCGGCCGGCGGCGGCGGAAACACCATCGGCACGACCCAACGCGGCAGCACAGCCGCTATCAGCGCCAGCACACCGACAATGCTGCCGATGATGCCGAGCCGGCGGGATGGCATGGTCGCGGTGGAGGTGGTCATGGCGTGGCGCTTCCCGGCCGGATTTGGCCTTGCGGGTTCATGCCACTTCGTCGCGATCGCGGGCCGTGAGGTTCAGGGTGCTGGGATTGGTCTGGCCGTCATGCCCGGGCTTGTTCCGGGTATCCGCGTTCTTTGTTCCGCGGGGACGCGGATGGCCGGGACAAAGGCGAGCGTCAGCGACGCCGTCCTTCGGATGGCTATGCCCGGTCATGACGCTGTGGAAGCAGCGAGCCCTCAGATATCGATCGTCGCGCTCAGCGAATGTTCCTGGATGAAGTCGCGGCGTGGCTCGACCACGTCGCCCATCAGCTTGGTGAAGATGTCGTCGGCCTCGTCGACCTCCTTGACCTTCACCTGCAGCAGCGAGCGCACGTCGGTGTCCAGCGTCGTCTCCCAGAGCTGCTCCGGGTTCATCTCGCCGAGACCTTTGTAGCGCTGCAGCGAGATGCCCTTGCGGCCGGCCTCGGTCACCGCCTCGAACAGGTCGACCGGGCCATGGACCATGTGCTCGGTATCCTTCCGCCGCAGCTTGCCGGAGCGGGCGTAGACGTCCTGCAGCTTCGTCGTGAACTCGTCGAGCTTGCGAGCCTCGACCGACCCCAGGAAGGCATCGTCGATCACAGCGGCTTCCTTGACGCCGCGCACGGTGCGCTCGAACTGGAAGCCCTGTCCTTCCACATATTGCCCGATCCAGCCGCGCTCGACCTCCTCGGCCTGGTTGTCCAGCCGGCCCGCGATGTATTCTGCCGCGGCAGCGGCCTTCTCGGGATCGCCGTAGATCGCCTTGTTCAGCACGCCGGTGATGGCGGCCTGCTCGATGACCTTGCGGTTATAGCGGCTGTGCAGATTGCGCAGGATGCTCCGGACCACGCGGGCGTCGTCGACCAGCGCGCGCAGATCGCGGCCGGACCGGTCGCCGCCGGTACCGGGGATGTACACGCAGTCGTCGAGGCCGGCATCGATCAGATAGTCTTCCAGCGCGCGCTCGTCCTTCAGATACTGCTCGGACTTGCCGCGCGAGACCTTATAGAGCGGCGGCTGGGCGATATAGAGATAGCCGCCATCGATGATGTCGCGCATCTGCCGGTAGAAGAAGGTCAGCAGCAGCGTGCGGATGTGGGCGCCGTCGACGTCGGCGTCCGTCATCACGATGATCTTGTGATAGCGCAGCTTCTCGACCGAGAACTCGTCGCTGATGCCGGTGCCGAGCGCGGTGATCAGCGTGCCGATCTGCTCGCTCGACAACATCTTGTCGGGACGGACGCGTTCGACGTTGAGGATCTTGCCGCGCAGCGGCAGCACCGCCTGGAATTCGCGGTTGCGGCCCTGCTTGGCGCTGCCGCCTGCCGAGTCGCCCTCGACGATGAAGAGCTCGGATTTGGCCGGATCCTTTTCCTGGCAGTCGGCGAGCTTGCCGGGTAGCGAGGAGACCGAGAGCGGGCTCTTGCGCGTCAGCTCGCGCGCCTTTCGCGCAGCTTCGCGCGCCGCGGCGGCCTGGATCACCTTGCCGACGATCATCTTGGCTTCGCTGGGATGCTCCTCGAACCAGGCCTGGAGCGCCTCGTTGAGCACGTTCTCGACCACCGGGCGCACTTCCGAGGACACCAGCTTGTCCTTGGTCTGCGACGAGAATTTCGGATCGGGCACCTTCACCGACAGCACGGCGGTGAGGCCTTCGCGGCAATCGTCGCCGGTCAGCGCGATCTTTTCCTTTTTCGCATTGGCCTCGGCATAGCCGTTGACCTGGCGCGTCAGCGCGCCGCGGAAGCCGGCGAGATGGGTGCCGCCGTCCCGCTGCGGGATGTTGTTGGTGAAGCACAGCACGTTCTCGTGGTAGCTGTCGTTCCACCATAAGGCCGCCTCGACGCCGATGCCGTTGGCTTCCGCGCGCACCATGATCGGCGCCGGCACGATCGCCTTCTTGTTGCGGTCGAGATATTTGACGAATTCCTCGACGCCGCCGGAATAGTGCATCTCCTCGCGCTTCTCGACCGCGTGACGCATGTCGGAGAGGGCGATGTTGACGCCGGAGTTGAGGAAGGCGAGCTCGCGCAGCCGGTGCTCGAGCGTGGCGAAATCATATTCGATGTTCTTGAAGGTCTCGCCCGAGGCCAGGAACGTCACCTCGGTGCCGCGCTTGCCCGGCGCATCGCCGACCATCTTGAGCGGTGCGACGGCATCGCCATGGGCGAACTCGATGTAGTGCTCCTTGTTGTCGCGCCAGATCCGCAAGCCAAGCTTGCTCGACAGCGCGTTGACGACGGAGACGCCGACGCCGTGCAGGCCGCCGGAGACCTTGTAGGAGTTCTGGTCGAACTTTCCGCCGGCATGGAGCTGGGTCATGATGACTTCGGCCGCCGATATGCCTTCGCCTTTGTGGATGTCGACGGGAATGCCGCGGCCGTCGTCGCGCACGGTGACGGAATTGTCGGCATTGAGCACGACGTCGACGCGCGTGGCGTGGCCCGCCAGCGCCTCGTCGATCGCGTTGTCGACGACCTCATAGACCATGTGGTGCAGGCCGGAGCCGTCGTCGGTGTCGCCGATATACATGCCCGGACGCTTGCGGACGGCATCGAGACCCTTGAGCACGCGGATCGATTCCGCGCCGTAATCGCTCGCGTTGGAGGGCTCGTTTTCGGCAGCGGGCTGCCGAGCAGGTTCTGTCATGAGAGGCCTTCGAGATGTCGCCCGAATCAGCGGCGCAAAAGGCGCTGATTTGCGAGCTATTTGTGCCACGAAAGAGGGCTTGCGCCTAGCGCAAAGTATCTTCCGCCAACCCTTTGACTAAATGGGGTTTTTAGGCCGGTTTTCAAGGCTTTTGAAAGCTCATTTAGGGGGCTGCAAAAAGCCCGATTCGAAGGCGTGTTTCGGGGCGTTATACGGCGTGGTTTTTGCGGGCTCGGGAAGGATGTCCAGAGGCGCCTTGTGAGGCGCATTCGCAGGCCGTCGTCATGCCCGGGCTTGTCCCGGGCATGACGATGCAGAGAGCCCGGAAGCGCAGCAGCCTCAATACATCTGCAGCGGCAGCACGTCGCCGCTCGGCCCCACCAGGAGGCCCCACGCATCGCCGGCGGCGACGGTGAGGGTCTCGGTGTGGGCCGGGCGCCCGGGCATGCGCAGGGCGTACTGGTAGGTGCCCGGCGGCAGGTCGAGCATCGGGCCTTTCGGCGATTGCGGACCGCCGGCGCCGGCCGCGATCTTCACCGTCTGCTTGTTGATCGTCAGCGAGGCTTCCTTCGTCCCGATATTGCCGAGCATCAGTCTGGCCTGGCCGGGCTTCGGCATGATGTCGGCCCTCACAGCGGCATCCGGATTCTTCTGCGCCAGACTGACCGTGGTCTCGCCCTTGGCGCGGCCGAGCTTGAGCACGGCCGGGCCTTGCGGCGAGGTGAAGTCGATCTGTGCGCGTTCGGCGGACACGGTGGCGCCGTCGGCCTTTTCCTGCCAGCCGAGCTTGGAAAGCTCGGCCCGGTAGAAGGCCAGGACATCGCCGAGCGGGGCCGGGATGCTGGCTGCCAGCTCGCGGCGGAACGGCATCTCACTACCCGGCATTTTGGTGGTGGCGAGCGAGGTCGACGACCGCTGTGTCGGCACGGGGAGCTTGGATTCAGGGTCGGGCTGGAGCGGCTCGGAGGATTTGGCCTGCACTTCCGCGGTGGCCGCCGGCTTCGCGGCGGCCATCACCAGCCCCGATCCTTCGGCGCGGACATTCACCTTCGGTCCCATCTGCACCACGGTCATCGAGATCGACTTGCCGCTCTTGGAGAATTCCATCACCGCCATGTTGGGCTGGTTGATGACGGAGGGCTGCTCCTTCCAGCCGGCGGGCTTGAGCGATGCGCGATAGAACGCGGTGAGCGCCTTCACGCTCGATGTCGAGGAGAATTCCAGCCGGCCGTCGTCGCCCTCGAATTTCACGCCCTCGGCGGTCTCGGGCAGCGGCACCGGCGTGTTGCTGCCCGTGAGCGCAGTGATCGGCGTATCGGAGAGGGCGGCGGCCTGCGTCTTGCGCCTGGCCTCATCGGCGGCAATGAGCTGCTGAGCCGCCCCCAATGCATCGCCGAGGAACCTCGCGTCAGCCTCCTTCTTCGCCTTGGCGCGGGCCGCAAGGGCGGAGTCCTTCACCTGCGCGGTCAGACTGATCATCGTGAAATCATATTTGCGGCCGAGCCGCAGCACGCCGGTTTCCTCCGCCGATGAGACATTGATCGCGATCTCGTCGCCGGGCGCGAGCGGCGCGTTGCCGTCTTCCCGCCAGCCACGCGCGGCGAACTCGCGGTGATAGAAGGCGAGCACGGCGGGCAGCTCGGCCATCGCGGCGGCCGACATCTCGCGCTTGTTGGAGCTCGCGCTGCCAAGGCCTCTCGCCGACTTGGTCGGCTTCGGCCGCGGCAGGCCGGCCATGTCATCGTCGGCCTCGAGCTCCTGGGGCAGCGCGAACGGCGCCACCCGGATGTCGACATTGGTGCGGCCGTCGTCGCGTCGTGTCAGGGTCAGCATTACCGGCTTCTGGTAGATGTGCGTCGCGTCGCGATCGGGATGGTCGTAAAAGACGCGCACGCCGTTCGGGACGGTCCCGTCAAGATCGGCGTTCGGCCAGCGCGAGGACGTTTCAGGCGTGAGCTTGCGCCAGCCGATCGCCGCCATGTCCTTCGTGAAGAACTCCGAAGTCGCCTCGAACGCACCGGGCGCGATGCAGCCGAGATAGGGTCGGGTCTCGTCGAACACGAGATTGGTCGCGCCGTCCGGAAACGGCACGTTCGCATAGATCCGGTTCGGCGTGTAGAACACGGCGGATTGGTCGGAGCGCCCGCGCGCATGTGTGAAGGAGACGCGCAGCCCCTGCCGTCCTTTCTTGAAGGTCAGCGCGGCACTCTTCTCGTCCAGCGGATAGACATAGGGCACCCAGCCGTCGGCGCTCAGCAGCTTCTTCGTGGCGTCGGACGTGACGGCAAGCGGGGTCGGCACAGTGTAGATGACGCGATAGGTGTCCGGGCGCGAAGTATCCTCCACCGCGCCGTCCAGCCGCGGCAGCGTATGGACGTCGACGAAGCTTTCGTCTGCCGCGTCCGCGGGATACGACGTGCTCGCCATCGCGAGAACGCCGCAGGCAAGCAGCAGCCATCTTGCCGGGACTTGCGCCCCAAGCGGGATCATCCGCATCGTCAAACTCCTGGGTATTGCGCGGGCCGTCGCCCTGCGCATGGGCAGGCTGCGACACCTCGGCGCGCGGCCTCAGACGAGAAGTCGCGATGGGAACCGGAGAGGTTCAACGGACGGCGTACGAGCGGCGTCCCGGGCCTGATCAGGCAGGCATGGCTCAATACAGCTGGAGGGGCGGCCAGGCGTCGCCGTCGCGCCCGATCGTGAGCTCCCAGGTATCGCCGGCGGCAAGGGTGAGGACGTTCGTGGTGGCTGAATGGTCCGGTACGGTCAGTTCGTAGGAATACTTGCCGGGCGCCAGATCCAGCGATACCGCATTGGCGCCGGCGGCGCGCTTGACGGTTCGTGCGTTGATCGTGAGCGCGGCGTTCCTCCCGCTGATATTGCTGAACACCAGTTTGGCCTGGCCGGGTTCGGGCATGATATTGGCCCGGGTCGCCGCATCGGCGTTCTTCTGCACGAGATGGATCGAGGTGCTGCTGTCCTTGCGGGCGAGCCGCAGTGCGGCCGGCCCCAGCGGGGAGGCGAAAGCGAGCTGGGCGTGATCGGTAGCGATCACCGCGCCATCCGGCTTCTCCTGCCAGCCAAGCTTTCCGAGCTCCGTGCGATAGAAGTTGAGGACGTCGCCGAGCTCTGCCGGCACAGTGGTTTCGAGCCTGGTGCGGAGCGGGGCTTCGACGCCGGGCATGACGGTGGTGTGGGTGCCTCGATAGAGGTAGCGGGTTGGCGCGGGCAGCCGCGCATCGGGATCCGGCGTAAGCGCCATTGAGAACAGTGGCGACAAATTCGATACCCAGGCGCCGGCGCTTGCCGCGAGCAGGCAGCTCGCGATCAGGGCGAGGCCGCACGCAAGAAGTTGCCATCGCGCGGGAGCTGTTGCCCCATGCCTTACCGTCGTCATGCCTACGCTCCAAGCATCGCGCGCGTGGGAAATCCTGCGCGATTGCACAACGGCGACACCGTCGGCGCCGCTTCAGACAGCTAGTCGCTGATGGAACAGAGCGGGTTCAACCCGGAGGCCTAGCGTCGCGACGAGACCTGTCCGCTCTCGACGTCGAAGACTTCGCCTCCAGCGCCGATCTCGGCGAAGGCGGCCGGATCCGCGCCGGTCAACCACACCTGCGCGCCGAGCTTGCGCAGCTCGTCGAACAGCGCGGCGCGCCTGCTAGGATCGAGATGCGCCACGACCTCGTCGAGCAGCAGCAGCGGCACGATGCCGGTCATCTCGGCGACCAGGCTCGCATGCGCCAGCACCAGCCCGATCAACAGCGCCTTCTGCTCGCCCGTGGACGCATCACGCGCGGGCATGCTTTTCGGCGCATAGATCACCTGGAGGTCGGTGAGATGCGGGCCGTCGGTGGTGCGGCCGGCGATGGCATCGCGCGGACGGTTGTCGCGCAGGATCTGGCGGTAGCGATCCTCGACCGACGTCGCCGTCTCGGTCAGCAGCGCGTTCTCCATCCAGCCGTCGAGCGCGATCTGCGCCGAGGGAAAGGCGGAGGCCTGCGCGCGCGCATTCAGCATGCCGGTGAGCCTTGCAGCGGTCTGGCCGCGCGTTGCCGCGACCGCGACCGCAAGCTCCGCGGTCTCGCGCTCGATCGCGTCGCACCAATGGTCGTCGTAATTGCGGGTTTCGAGCAGGCGGTTGCGCGAGCGCAGCGAGCGTTCCAGCGCGTTGATACGGCTGGAATGCTCGTTGTCGATGGCCAGCACCAGGCGGTCGAAGAAGCGCCGCCGCTCCGAGCCAGCGCCCATGAACAACCCGTCCATCGCCGGCGTCAGCCACACCATGCGGATATGGTCGCCGAAGGCCGTCGCGGACCCTACCGGCTCGCGGTCGATGCGGCAGCGCCGGCTCACCGCGCTGTCAGGCCGCGGCGCATCGATGCCGGTGCCGAGCGTGGCCAGCCCCAGCGCGCCCTCGACCTGCGCCGAGACGGCCCAGGATCCGTCGCCCTGGTTGTCGGCGACGTCTTCCAGCGTCGCCCGCCGCAAGCCGCGCCCGGGCGAGAGAAACGAGATCGCCTCGATGCAATTGGTCTTGCCCGCCCCGTTCGGCCCGACCAGCGCCACCATGTCAGCCGCCGTCTCGAGCCCCGCCGCCCGATAATTGCGAAAATGCGTCAGCGTCAGGCGATGAATGCGGGAGGGGGTCATGTTCTATTCGTCATGGACGCGCGGTCTCCCTTTGCGGGAGCATGCCGTAGGGTGGGCAAAGGTGCGCTCTTCGCGCGCCGTGCCCACGTCTCGCCGCGATCCGCGCCGCTGCATGGTGAGCACGCTTTCGCCTTCGCTCTTCGAGCTACGGCGCAAGCTTTGCCCACCCTACGGCTTCGATAGCTGGCCGAGAGGTCCCTCACACCCGCATCGGCATCAGCACATACAGCGCGCTCTTGTCGTCCCGGTCTTGCACCAGGGTGGGCGAGCCGGGATCGGCGAGTCTGAGCGTTGCGACGTCGCCTTCGATCTGGGCGGCGATGTCGAGCAAATAGCGGGAGTTGAAGCCGATATCGAGGGCGTCGGAGGCGTATTCGACCTCGAGCTCTTCGGTCGCGCTGCCGGAATCCGGATTGGTCACCGACAGCACCAGCTTGCCCGGTGACAGCGACAGCTTCACCGCCCGGCCGCGCTCACTGGAGATCGTCGAGACGCGATCGACCGCGTTCTCAAAGTCCTTCTTGTCGACGACGAGCTCCTTGTCGTTGCCCTGCGGAATGACGCGGCCGTAGTCGGGGAAGGTGCCATCGATCAGTTTCGAGGTCAGCACGACGTTACCGATCGTAAAGCGGATTTTTGCCTGCGACAGCTCGATCGTCATCTCGGCGTCGGTGTCCTCGATCAGGCGCTGCACCTCGCCGACGGTCTTGCGCGGCACGATCACGCCGGGCATGCCCTCGGCGCCCTTTGGCTGCACCAAATCGAGCTGGGCGAGGCGATGCCCGTCGGTGGCGACGCCGCGCAGGGTGGCAGCCTTAGGCGTGCCCGCGGCGTGCAGGTAGATGCCGTTGAGATAATAGCGGGTCTCCTCGGTGGAGATCGCGAACTGGGTGCGGTCGATCAGCCGCTTGACGTCCTTGGCAGCCAGCGAGAAGGAGTGCGACATGTCGCCGGCGGCCAGATCCGGGAAATCATTCTCCGGCAGGGTCTGCAGCGTGAAGCGCGAGCGGCCGGCGCGGATCGCCAGCACCGCGCGGTCGCCGTCGGCCTCCAGCACGATCTGCGAGCCGTCCGGGAGCTTGCGCACGATGTCGTAGAACATGTGCGCCGGCACGGTGGTGGAGCCTGCGGTCGCGGTTTCCGCCGGCAGCGTCTCCGTCACCTCGAGGTCGAGGTCGGTCGCCTTCAGCGACAATTTGGCGTTCTCGGCCCGGACCAGCACGTTGCCGAGGATCGGAATCGTGTTGCGGCGCTCGACCACGCGGTGGACGTGGCCCAGTGACTTCAGGAGTTGCGCGCGTTCGACCGTAACCTTCATTGCACTACTCGCCCGATCCCCAAAATGAAGAAGCCGGGCGGTCGAAAAGCCCCGCCGCGGCACCGATGACCCCGGCAGGTCAGGGCCATCCAACCGATATGACCAAAGCCGCCAAGGTCGCGCAAGGTGGCTCGGATGGCCCCCGGATTCAAGGGATCGGGGGCCAGTTCCGCACGATTCCCACGATTTACCGCCCAAACGAAAACCGACGCCCAGGCATGGCCGGGGCGGCGGGGGAATGGCAGGAGCGCCTTAGGCGTTTATTCCTGAAGCTGGCGCTTCAGCGACTCCACTTCCTCTGATAGCGCGGTGTCCTTGGAGACCAGGGCCTCGATCTTGCGCACGGCGTGCAGCACCGTGGTGTGGTCACGCCCGCCGAAGCGGCGGCCGATCTCGGGGAGCGAGCGCAGGGTCAGCGTCTTGGCGAGATACATCGCCACCTGGCGCGGGCGCACCACGTTGGCGGTGCGGCGCGAGGAGAGCAGGTCGGAGCGGCTGACATTATACTGCCGCGCCACCACGCGCTGGATGTCCTCGATCTTGATCCGCTTCGGCTCCTGCGGCCGGACCAGGTCGCGCACCTCGTGCTCGGCCATCTCCAGCGTCACCGGCCGGTTGTTGAGCTTCGAGTGCGCCAGCAGGCGGTTGATCGCGCCTTCGAGGTCGCGGCCGTTATGGGTGATGGTGCGCGCCAGATAATGCAGCACCTCCTCAGGCACCTCGAAGGTCGCATGATGGGCGCGGGCCGCGGCGACGCGCGACTTGAGGATGCCGTGGCGCAGCTCTTCGCCGAGCGAGCCCATCTCGACCACGAGGCCGCCGGCGAGCCGCGAGCGGACGCGGTCGTCGAGGCTTTCGAGATCGGACGGCGGTCGGTCGGCCGCGATCACAACCTGGCGGCCGGCATCGATCAGCGCGTTCAGCGTGTGACAGAACTCGGCCTGCGTCGACTTGCCCTGCAGGAACTGCAGATCGTCGATCACCAGCACGTCGATGCCGCGCAGCGCTTCCTTGAAGGCCAGAGCCGTCTGCGTCTTCAGCGCGGCGACGAAGCCGTACATGAATTTTTCTGCCGTAAGGTACAGCACCTTGCGCTCGTTGCCGGAATTGCCGGCCCAGGTCACCGCCTGGAGCAGATGCGTCTTGCCGAGGCCGACGCCGGCATGGATGTAGAGCGGGTTGAACATCACGGGGTCGCCGCGGCGACCTTCTGCGACCTGGCGCGCGGCTGCATGCGCCAGCGTGTTGGAACGGCCGACGACGAAGCTCGCGAAAGTCAGGCGCGGATCGAGCGGCGAGCCGCCGAGCGCATCATGATTGGCCGACACCGGCGCGGTCGCGGTCGAGCGCAGCTCCGGTGTGGGCGTGCGTCGCGTCTCGACCGGCGCGGGGGCTTCCTTCGGCTGCATCACCGGGCGCACGGCCGAACGCACCGTGAGGTCGATGCGATGCACTTCCGGCATCTCGGCCTGCCAGCACGACAGCACGCGCTCGGCATAATGAGCCTGAATCCAGCTCTTCAGGAACCGGGTCGGCACCGAGAGCCGCACGCTCTCCTCCTGCACGCCTTCCAGATCCATGCGCGCAAACCAGCTCGTGTAAACGTCTTCGCCAACGCTCGAGCGCAGCCGACCCTTCACGCGCGACCAGCGATCCTGTTCCATTGTCATCGTCAGAAAACTTCTCTTGAGAGATAAGGTTGCGTGGTGAGCGCCAAGCAGGGTTTCCTGTCATGGCGCGACCTCAAGCGAGTCCATCGTCAGGCATAGCTCGACCGTTCGGCGCAAACGCCGCAGGTCAGATCAGCGATGTCGGAGATGGAGAGTTCGCGAGGTCAGCGCGTACTCGACGCGCCCTCGCATGTGGGAGGCTGAACGCTGGACGGATCGGAGACGGCATCGTTGAACGATGGAACTTGTGTCAATACCGCGTTGAATCCGTAGGACATGATACCTCCCCGTCCTGCCGTGATCGCTCACGACAAGGTCCTGCTTCTGAAGACGCCCGCGACGAAAATCGCTGATGCCCCTGCCCGTCTGCACTGCTCGTCCGCTCGGCTTCGCCATCGCTCTTGTCGGGGTAACTTTGCGATGTCCGTGCGCCTCGCGAGATCGGGATACGCAATATCCCGCTAGGAGACATTCAGACAAAGAGATACCATTCCCATATTGCTATGGGTTTTTGATCCGACATTCGCTTTTTGAAGCGTCGCCTACGTGCACACCGCCGCCGATTTGCACGCTCGCCCCGTTTCCTAAACCGCGCTGGTCTGAAGATCGTGGACGCCGCTGACGACTTAAGGAATACACTATGCGGAAAGACTCGCAACGAAATTGATTCACACTTGAGGCGTCAAAAAACTTGACCTCGGTTAACGCCGCGCGGGAGTTGTTCACAGGCTCGGAAGCAAGTTTTTGGATTCGTGCACAGAATCGAGAATGCCGGGCATCATGTGACAATTCTCCGTCACTGCTAAAAAAATTTTTACAAATTCGTCACGCGCCGGACGTGTCGGCGAATTTTCCAAATGCTTGAGGTCGCTATGTCGATAAGTGATTAGCGAGACATCGCTTTTTGAGTCTCGTTTCACAGGGTAACTCCAAGCCACGCGCGTTCCGGTGAATCTACGGTGTGCAGAACTCCTGCGCGCGCGAATTCATCTTAGCCCCGCAGCACAGGGGTTTTTGCAACGCGGTGAAAGTTTCCACTGTTGCAAAAGATCGGCAGGTAGAACTACGGAACGAAGAATAGCGCAGGCGGTGCAAACCTTCCGATCGAAGATCGACTGTGGCGTGACCGGTTGAGTGAATATGACGGGCAACAAAAAAGCCCGGCGCGATGCCGGGCTGTTTGACGCGTGCGATGTTCGATCGGATCGGCCGACCGATTGGTCGCCGTTACCTGGCTCGTTACTTGGCGAGCTTGGCGATCTGCGCGGTGAGGCGCGAGACTTTGCGGCTGGCGTTGTTCTTGTGAATGATGTTGCGCTGGGCGGCGCGCATCAAGGCGGGCTCGGCATTCGCCAGCGCCTTCACGGCAGCGGCGCGGTCGCCGGTCGCGATGGCTTCTTCGACGTTACGCACGGCACCGCGCATCTGGGTGCGGCGCGACTTGTTGACGGCGGTGCGGCGGGCGATCTTGCGCGTCGCTTTCTTGGCGGAAGTGGTATTGGCCATGGTCTCAATATCCTTTGCGGGTACCGGTCGCGTCTTGGTCGGGTAGCGCCGGCTTGCTTGACCGCGGAATCGACGCTCGGATTTAGGGTGTTCGGTTGCTGGGCTGTCCCCGGAACATGAGGCCGCAAAGAGCTCTAAGCTCAAGGAGCCTGCAACTGCTCAAAGAACAGCGGCGGCAGGATTGCGCCCGCCGCCAGTTGGCGCCCTTATAGAGAGGGTCTTCGGCACCGTCAACGCTTTCCAGGCTGGAAAAGCGGCCCCCGGGGCCCTCCAGGGGCGTCGTAACGCCCTGAAGAGGTTGAATTTCTGCCGTCTCCCGGCTATTGGCTGGCGGCGTTTTGTCGGCTCCTCCGATCGGACGACCATATAAGGTGAGGCATGATCCGCGGTTTTTTCCGACTGATTGGGCTGTTGCTGCTCGCTGGCGGGTTCATCTTCATGGTCTATGACGGCGCCCGCTGGGTGGCCGACCAGACCCTCAAATTCACCCGGTTCGGCCAGTTCTGGAACGACATCAATCAGGCCAGCCAGTCGGCACTCCGCACCTGGGTCGAGGCCAAGGCGCCCTGGCTCTGGACCTCGGTGATCCGCCTGCTGCTGGATCAGCCGGTGTTCGCCGTCCTCGGCATTCTCGGCATCCTGCTGATGATCCTGTTCCGGCCGCGGAAACCGCTGATCGGCTACTCCCGGGATTGATCTTCAATTCCCGACGGGATTGAAATTCAATTCCCGCCGGGATTGATCTTCAATTCCCGCGATTGAGCGCTCGCGAGGCGTGCGGCGTAACAAGGCTGCCCACGCCAGCGTAGATCCCTATATTCCCACCTGATCGCGAGCACGCCGCCTGAGCATCTGGTTCGGACGACGGACGGCTCGTCTGCGGAGATCCAATCATGCTGTTCATGCGCAAGACCACCGCGTTGCCGAGCGCAGCCGAGGCGCTGCCCGGCCGTGCGCAAGCCATTCCGACCGCGACCTTCCATTTCGTCAACGGCAGCAAGCTCAAGCCGCCTTATCCCGCCGGCCTCGAGCAGGCCGTGTTCGGGCTCGGCTGCTTCTGGGGCGCCGAGCGCAAGTTCTGGCAGCTCGGCGACGGCATCTACACCACCGCCGTCGGCTATGCCGGCGGCCACACGCCGAACCCGACCTATGAAGAGACCTGCTCGGGACGCACCGGTCACACCGAAGTGGTGCTGGTCGTGTTCGATCCGAACAGGATTTCTTACGAGACGCTGCTGAAGACGTTCTGGGAGAGCCACAACCCGACGCAGGGCATGCGTCAGGGCAACGATGTCGGCACACAATATCGTAGCGCGATCTATACCTATTCCGATGCGCAGAAGAAGGCGGCCGATGAGTCGAAGGCGCTCTATCAGAAGGCGCTCGCAGCCAAGGGCCTCGGTGCCATCACCACCGAGATCGCGCCATCAGGCGAATTCTATTTCGCCGAGGACTACCATCAGCAATATCTGGCGAAGAATCCCGCCGGCTATTGCGGCCTAGGGGGCACCGGCGTGTCCTGCCCGATCGGCGTCGGCGTGAGCGCATAAGCGAGACGACGCATCTTGCTTACCCTCCCCTGGAGGGGTCCGGGACGAGCGTAGCTCGCCCGTAGGTCGGCTCACATTGAGCGCAGCGAAATGCGAGACGGGGTGGGGTGACGGTCTCTCCACATCCAACAGCGCCCGAGTGGAGAGATCACCCCACCCCGCTCGCGCTTCGCGCGATCGACCCTCCCCCTCCAGGGGAGGGTGCGACGGTCACTGCCGCCCCGCTCAACGCTTTATTAACCATAACCGGTGCATCACTTAAGCCGTCTCGTTTCGAGGGATTGGTCCGGTGCCGGTTGCACGCGCGTTTCGATGGTCGATCTTGGCAGCGTCCCTGGCAGCGTCCGCCGCGCTGACCCTTGGCGGCTGCATGCAGACCGCCGGCCCCGTCGCGGTCATGCAGCCGCGCGCCGATCTCGATTCCATGGCCTATGGCCAGCCCTACGGTGCGCCGCAACCGGTTGTCGTCGCTGACGGCGGCGGCGCCATCGGCGCGCTGCGCAATTCCTTTGCCTCTTCGCCCGCACCCATGCCGGTCGGCTATGCCGCGCCGATGGCGGCGCCGGTGCGCTATGACGCCTCCTACCATCTCGACGCCGGCGACAAGCTCCGCGTCGTGGTCTACGGCCAGGAAGGTCTCACCAACAGCTATGCCATCGACGCCGGCGGATCCATCACCATGCCGCTGATCGGTGCAGTGCCGGCCCGCGGCCGCACCACGGCGGGCCTTGCCGGCGAGATCGCCGCGCGCCTGCGCAACGGTTACATCCGCGAGCCCTCGGTCGCGGTCGAGATCGAGGCCTATCGCCCGTTCTTCATTCTCGGCGAAGTCACGGCGCCCGGCCAATATCCTTACGTGCCGAACATGACGGTCGAGAGTGCGGTCGCAATCGCCGGCGGCTTCTCGCCCCGCGCCAAGCGCGACGTGGTCACCATCACGCACACCGAGAACGGCGGCTCCATGCGCGCCGTGGTGCCGCTCGGCACCCCCTTGAATCCCGGCGACACCGTGTTCGTCGGCGAGCGCTGGTTCTAGCTCACCGCCTGAAATCCAGCCGCCCGTCCGGAAAGCATCCGTCGATCCTGTTAGCGTCGATCACGCGTCCGACCCAGGGACGTGTGATCGCCGGCGTGGTCAGGTTGACGTATTTTCCGACCAGCCGATCCGCGCCCTCGCGCGCGGCCTCGATCAGCCCGTGCCGGCGGCCATTGTCCCAGTCGAAGCGCAGATAGATCCGGCTGCCCGTGATGCGCACTTCCGCGCGCCCTTGTTTCCACTTTTCCGCCGTGTCGCCGGCGATGGTCGGATCGGCGCCGCCATTCCAGCGGCTCGCCCAGATGCCTTCGAGCGGATCCGATCGCGCCGCGATCGCTGCCCACGCCGCCGCATTGCCGTCCGCGGCATCGCCAGGCAGCGTGGCCGTCGCGGCATAATCCATCACCTCGGAATCATCGGGTGAGGGGACATCCATGGTTCCGAACGGATTGCGGATGACGAGGTGGGTGATGGCTTGCTGCATGGCGGTCTCCGGCGTAAGTTGGCTCGATTGGCCAGCTCTATCGCCGGGCGGCAGGATGCAGCCACCCGATTTCCGCTCGCTCCGCTCGTCACGTCCCGGAATGACGGTGGAGAGACGCGCCTTATTTCAAATGCGCCGCGAAGAACGCCATGCTGCGCGGCCAGGCAATGTCGGCGCTGGCCTTGTCGTAGCTCGCGCGCTCGTCGCAATGGAAGCCGTGCTGGGCGCCCGGATAGACGAACACCCCTACGTCCGGCCGCTTCGACTTGATGGTCTCGACGTCGGTCAGCGGGATGCCTGCATCCTTCTCGCCGAAATGCAGTTGCGTCGGCACCTTCGGCGTCTCGTCGGCGAAGCGCACGACCGCGCCGCCGTAATAACCGATCGCAGCCTTCAGTCCCGACAGCCGCGTCGCCGCGACAAAGGCGATGCTGCCGCCCAAGCAAAAGCCGATGATGCCCACGGGGCCGACGCTCTTCACCGCATCGATCGCGGCCTGGGTGTCGCGCAGCATCGCGGCCCAATCGGGGTTGGCGACGAACTTGCGCGCTTCGGCGATCTCATCGGGCGAATAGCCCGACTGGAAGCCCGGCGCGGTCCGGTCAAAGATCGAGGGCGCGATCGCGACATAGCCTTCCCCGGCGAGACGGTCGCAGACCGAGCGGATGTGGTGATTGACGCCAAATATCTCCTGGATCACCACCACCGCGCCCTTTGGCGTACCACCGGGATCGGCGCGATAGGCGCCAAACTGGAAATTGTCGGAGGCCGTCAGCTTGATGTCTTGTCCCACGCGGGTTGTCCTTCTTGGTTGTCACGGAATTCACTCCCCTCCCTCATCCTGAAGGAGCGCGCTCTTCGCGTGCGTCTCGAAGGATGTAAGGCCGGGATGCAGCAGCGGGGCCTTTCATCCTTCGAGACGCTTGCTGCGCAAGCTCCTCAGGATGAGGGGCAGTACCTATTCCCACATCCAGTTCTCGCCGTAATCCTCCTTCCATCCTGCCAGCCGTCCATGACGGAATTGCAGGAACAGGCGGTGGCGGTAGGGGATCAAGCCGCTGCCGCCGATGTTGCGCAGCGCGAGATAGATCTCGTTGCCGGGACGTCCGCGCACATATTGCAGCGGCTGCCCGAGAGCGCGGGCGCTCTGCTCGGCATCCATGCCGAAGGCGAGCGGCGTATTGTTCGACAAGGTCGTGACGAAGGGCTGGCGCGGCGGCACCGCGCCGAAGGGCTCGGCCTGCGCCGCCGACGATAGCAGCGCCGCCATTGCGCCCGCCGCGAAGATCGCTCGCATCATGGTACGTCTCTGATTGCTTGGCCTATGCCGGCAAGTTCTTCAGGAAAGGCTGGACCGCGTCAACAAAAGCCTTGGGTTGATCGATGTTGACGGCGTGGCTGGCCGCGGGGATCACGACCTTTTGTGCGCCGGGGATTTTTGCCGCCATGTAATCGGACGCGGCCAGGAACGGCGTGTCGTCGGCGCCGACCACGATCAGGCAGGGCACCTTGATGTCGGGCAGCAGCTCGATCACGCGCGCATCCCGCTGGGTCAGCATGCCGCGCGCGGCGAGCGTCAATCCCCTGGCGTTGCGATGGTTCGCGGTAGCGCGCTCGCGCGTCGCCGACTTCAGCATGTCGAGACCTTCGCGATCGAGCTTGTCGGCCGTGCCAAGCGCCCGCGCATTCCAGGCCTCGCGCGCGTCGTCCTTCTTGAAGCCGGGGCCGGTGTCGATAATCAGCAGCGCACGGGCGGCTTGCGGATAGGTGCGATAGAACGCGAGCGACATGTAGCCGCCGAGCGAGAGACCACCGATGATCGCGCGCTCAGCGCCGACAGCGTTGAGGATCGCCGCCATGTCGCCGACCGTCAGCGCTTCGCTATAGGCGTTGGGATCATCGGGATAATCGGACTGGCCGTGGCCGCGCATGTCCCACAGGATCAGCGTGTGATCCTTCGCGAGCGCATCGACCTGCCCATGCCACATCGCCGACGTCGAGGAATACCCGTGGGTGAGCAGCAGCGGCGGGCCGTTGCCATGGATCTCGTAGTAGATATTGACGCCGTCTCTGTTGATCTTCGGCATGTCTCCACCCCTTCTCGTTTCTTGTTATATCGCGCCTCGACACCGGTGCACCCTCTCCCCTTGTCTTGTGGGAGAGGGTGGCTTCGCGGAGCGAAGCCGGGTGAGGGGTTCTCTCTCACGAATGGTCTTGCGAGCGGAGAAACACCCCTCATCCGGCGTTTCGCGCCACCTTCTCCCGCAAGGGGAGAAGGGGCACCTGCATCGACGTTGCACTCTAGCCGGCCAAGTTACCTGGAAGAAACTGCCTGAACGCGATGGCACGCATGTCTGACGCACGCGCTGTTGTGTCCAGTGGCTGCGTCGGCGCCGTTGGCGCGGCGCACAACGAGCAAGTGCAGAGGCGGTTTTTTCGACTCGTTCCAAATTGCATTTGCCACGGCACGCGAACCCGATCATTCTCGCCGCCAAGGCTGACGCCAGCCCGGTGGGCGTCCGCTATTCAAGTTGCCGCCGTAAGCGGCTTCATGCACCGGCAGGGGAAGACGCCTATGCCAACACTCACCATCAACGGGCGGAGTATGTCCGTGGATGCGGCGAACGACACGCCGCTCCTCTGGGCCATCCGCGAGCAATTGCAGATGACCGGCACCAAGTTCGGCTGCGGTGCCGGGCTGTGCGGGGCCTGCACCGTGCACGTCAACGGCGAAGCCGTGCGCTCGTGCCAGACGATGGTCGGCGATGTCGCCGGCAAGAAGATCACCACCATCGAGGGCCTCTCCGCCAAGGGCGATCATCCCTTGCAGAAAGCGTGGGTCGCCGAGCAGGTGCCGCAATGCGGCTATTGCCAATCCGGGCAGATCATGCAGGCGGCTTCGCTGCTGTCGAAGAATCCCAATCCGACCAAGGAAGAGGTCGTGGCGCATATGGACGGCAATCTCTGCCGTTGCATGACCTATTCGCGGATCCAGAAGGCGATCATGCGCGCCGCATCCGAGATGCGCACCGCGTCCGCCTCCGGCAACGAACGGAGGCCCACATGAACGAGCACGTCAAGAACATCAGCCCCGCGACGACCGATCTCAGCCGCCGCTCCTTCCTCGTCGGCACCGCCGCAAGCGGCCTCGTGCTCGGCTATGCCGGCGTACCCGGCATCGATTCCGCCTCGGCTGCGGCTCCCGCCAATTTCGAGCCGAGCGTCTGGTATGCGATCTCGCCGGATGGTCTCGTCACCGTGACCTGCGGCAAGGCCGACATGGGCCAGCACATCGCCTCCACCATGGCCCAGATCGTCTGCGAGGAATTGGGCGCGAAATGGAGCGACATGCGCGTCGCGCTCGCCTCCAACGATCCGAAGTTCAACGATCCCGTGCTCGGCGCGCAGATCACCGGCGGCAGCTGGTCGACCATGATGAACTTCGAGGCGATGAGCCGCGCGGGCGCCGCGGGTCGCATGGCCATGACCGAAGGCGCGGCCGCTGCGATGGGTGTGCCGGCGGCGGAACTCGTGGTGCGCGATTCCATGATCGTGCATCCGAAGTCGAAGAAGCAGATGTCGTTTGCCGACATCGTCAAGAGCGGCAAGGCGACCAAGACCTTCACGCCGGACGAGCTGAAGGCGATCAAGCTGAAGACGCCGGATCAATACACCATGATCGGCGTGTCGGTGCCGCAGCTCGACATTCCCTCCAAGACCAATGGCACGGCGAAATACGGCATCGACGTGATGCTGCCGGGCATGGCCTATGGCGCGGTGGTTACCCCGCCGGTGCGGTTCGGGGCCACGGTGAAATCGGTCGACGACAGTGCGGCGAAGAAGGTGCCGGGCTTCATCAAGGCCGTCACCCTCGACGACAAGACCGGCACGACCTCCGGCTGGGTCGTTGCGGTTGCCAGCACCTATGCCAACGCCAAGAAGGCGGCGCAGGCGCTGAAGATCGCCTATGACGGCGGTCCGAACGCGAAACTGTCGAGCCAGTCGCTGCTGGATGAAGCCAAGCGGCTTCAGGGCCTGGAGGATTCCGGCCAGTTCTTCGTCAAGGACGGCGATCCCAACGCGGCCTTCGGCTCGGCGGCCAAGCTGGTGGAGGCCGAGTACACCACCAGCATCAACATCCACGCGCCGCTGGAGCCGATGAACGCCACTGCGGAGTTCAAGGGCGACATCCTGCACATCTATTCCGGCAACCAGTTCGCGACGCGCTCCGGCGCGATCGCTGCGGGTGCAGCCGGGATCGATCCGAAGTTCGTCGTCATGCATCAGCATTGGCTGGGCGGCGGCTTCGGCCGGCGTCTCGATGCCGACATGATGATTCCCGCGGTGCAGGCGGCGAAGGCGATCGGCAAGCCGGTCAAGGTGATCTACACGCGCGAGAACGACATGACGATGGATTTCTCGCGTCCGCTCACCTACCAGAAAGTGAAGGCCGGCGTGGACGGCGACGGCAAGCTCGTCGCGCTCAGCCACGACGTGGTCTCGGCCTGGCCGACCGCGCGCTGGGGAATCCCCGATTTCCTGACGCCCTCGGTCGACAAGAAGGGTCCGCTCGACAGCTTCACGGTGAACGGGGCCGACTTCTTCTACACCGTGCCCAACCATTATGTGCGCGCGATCAAGAACGAGCTCGCGCACAACGCCACGCCGTCCGGCCAGCTCCGCTCGGTGGCACCGGGCTGGACCTTCTGGGCGGTCGAAAGCATGATCGACGAGATCGCGGCTGCCACGGGCAAGGATCCCGCGCAGTTCCGCATCTCCCTGCTCGACGGCGCCGGCAAGAACGACGGCGGCGCGCAGCGGCTGCGCAACACGCTGCTCGCCGCGATGGGGCTGTCGGGCTACGGCACCAGGCCATTGCCGAAAGGCGAGGGCATGGGGGTTGCCTGCGTCTCGTCGCAGGAGCGCGCAACCGCGAGCTGGACGGCGTGCGTCGCCCATGTCGCGGTGGCGCCGTCGGGCGCGGTTACCGTGAAGAAGCTCACGGTCGCAACCGACGTCGGCACGCAGGTGCATCCCGACAACATCCGTGCCCAGGTCGAGGGCGCGGCGCTGTGGGGTCTGTCGCTGGCGATGTACGAGAAGGCGACGTTGAAGGACGGTGGCATCGAGCAGACCAATTTCGATAGCTACACGCCCTTGCGCATGAGCCAGATGCCGGAGGTAGCCATTGCCGTGATCGCCAATGGCGAGAAGGCGACCGGCGTCGGCGAGCCCGCGGTGACGGTGGTCGCCCCCGCCATCGGCAACGCCATCTTCAACGCCTCTGGCGCCCGCGTGCGGGCACTGCCGATCACGGCGGAGGCCGTGAAGGCGAGCATGAAGGCGTAACGCCGAGCGTGATTGCTGAATGAGACGATCCGCCGGAGGGCAACCTCCGGCGGATTTGTTTTGGATCTCTCTGCATCCGGTACACCGTCATGCCCGGGCCTGTCCCGGGCATCCACGTTCTTCGTGCTCCGGGGTCAAAGGCCGTGGATGGCCGGGACGAGCCCGGCCATGACGGTAAAATTCCCCTTATCTTTCAATGCCCCTTCTACTGTGCATGGGGTTGTTTTCGCGGTTTTAAAGTTCCTCTTCTGGAACCCGAAGTCCCTAAAATTGCGCCCGATTTCAGAAGGTTCCATTGAGCACGCCTCTTAAGGGCCGGAGAACCTGATCCGGCTTAGGCTGACGCCAAATCCAATCCCGTGCTTTGGGGAAGTCATGAACGCCTCAGCCAAAACCGCCGCCAAACGCCGGCTTCTGCTCGCCTCCGACCGGAGCGACGAGAGCACCGAGCTCGCCAGCATCCTGAAGGCGGTCGGCGATGTCTCGACGGTGACGACGCAGGGGATTCCCGAGCAGCCCTCGCGCGATCTGTCCGGCCTCGTGGTCGATATCAACCTGCGCTCGCCCGAGAGCGTGCAGCGGGTGCGCAACAAGCTGCGCAGCGACGCCTATCGTTCGATGCCGCGGCTGTTCGTGCTCGCCGATGCCCTGCATCACGGCACCATGCAGGCCTGGGCACTGGGCGCCACCGACACCATCTCGCGGCCGCTCCAGGCGGACGCCATCCTTCAGCGCATCCGCGCTGCCTTCCCGGACACCGCCGCCTATGACGCGACCGACCGCGGCAAGACGCTCAACCGCGGCGTCGAGGCGGCGCACGCGGTGCTGGCGAAGATGTTCGAGAAGCTGCCGCTCGGCGTGCCCCTGACCTTCGACGACGTGATCGCCGCCGAGAGCAAGATCCTGAAGGCGATCAAGCATTCCTCGCTGCGTGAATGGCTCACCACGGTTGGCTGCCACCATGTCGGCAGCTACCGGCACTGCCTGTTCGTCACCGGCTTCGCCGTCTCCTTCGCGCAGCACCTCGGCATGCGCGAGGACGACCAGCGCCGCCTGACCCGCGCCGCGCTGCTGCACGATGTCGGCAAGGCCTTCGTTCCCTCCGCGCTGCTCGACAAGCCCGGCAAGCTCTCCGACGATGAGATGGCCGAGGTCCGCCAGCATCCGCGCCGCGGCTATGACGCGCTCGCAGCGCAAGGCGGCTTCCCGCCGGAGATGCTCGACGTCGTGCTGCATCACCACGAATTCCTCGACGGCTCCGGCTATCCGAACGGCCTGTCGTCGAACCAGATCAGCGACATCGTCCGTCTGACGACGATCGTCGACATCTATGCCGCGCTGGTCGAGAAACGCGCCTACCGCATGCCCTTCACGCATTCCCGTGCGTTCGGGATGATGGAAGGCATGGGCGGCAAGCTCGATCAGCAGCTGCTGCAGGCGTTCAGGCCTGTGGCGCTGGGGTCGTTCTAGCGCAGCGTTTTCCGCTGCCGTAGGGTGGGCAAAGGCGCAAAGCGCCGTGCCCACGAGCTCTCTCCGATCACACTTTGAATGGTGGGCACGCTTCGCTTTGCCCACCCTACGGCAGCGCGCCGTGTGGCCGCACGCTACCCCACCAACTTCCTCAGCTCCGCCTTCGCCACCTTCTCCAGCGTCGAGCGCGGCATGTCGTCGACGAACCGGATCTCGCGCGGGACCTTGAAGTCGGCAAGGCCCTTGCGGCAGGCTTCCATCACGCGCTCGTGCAGGTCTGGCGCGGCGCCTGCAACGCCGCCCTGCGGGATGATGAAGACGACCGGCACCTCGTCCAGCATCGGATGCGACTTGGCCACCACGGCCGCCTCGCGCACGCCCGGTACCAGCGCGATCACCTGCTCGATCTCGGAGGCTGCGACGTTCTCGCCGCCGACCTTCAGCATGTCCTTGGCCCGGTCGCCGAACTTGATGTAGCCGTTCGCAAGCCGCTCGACGCGGTCGCCGGTGAGGAAGAAGCCGTGCGCGTCAAAACTCTCGCGCGTCGCTTTCTCGTTGTGCAGATATTCGGCGAACAGCGACAGGCCGGGGATGCCCTTGATCGCGAGATTGCCGGTGCCGCCGACCTCGGTCGGCCGTCCCTCGTCGTCGGTGATGCGGATTTCATATTCAGGCGCCGCGCGGCCGATCGACATCGGTATGTTGGGCTGGTCGACCTCGCCGACGATGCCGTGGGTGATGGTCTCGGTCATGCCCCACCAGCCGATCATCTTGACGCCGAAAGCGACGAAGGCCGGCGGCTCGTTGATCGCGGTGCCCCACAGGCGGAATTTGTGATCCCTGGGGATCTCCTGCTCGAGCAGCGCCTTTATGCAGAACGGAATCGTCGAGGTCCAGGTCGCGCCGTGCTCGCGCGCGACGTCCCAGAACCGGCTGGCCGAGAAGCGCGGCTGGATCACGCAGGTGGCGCCGACCCACAGCGTCGCCAGCATGGAGTAGGCGAGGGCATTGGTGTGGAACAGCGGCAGATAGGTCTGGTGCACGTCGCTGGCGTGCAAGTCCTCGTGCGCGGCGTTGATCTTGGCGCCCCACAGCGCGTTGGCGTGGGTCCACAGCACGGCCTTGGGGCGCGAGGTCGTGCCCGAGGTGTACTGCACGCTGCACGGCGCCAGCGGATCGGCCGCGCGGCTGGGACGGTCGGCGCTGTCGGCGAACAGGGATTCAAAACTGTCGCCGCGCGAGACGCCGTGCGCGGGCGCTGCGCCCGCATCATGCGAGGTCACCGCCATCCAGCTTATGTTGCGGCAGTTCTGCGCGACAATCTCCGCATAGGCCGGCTGCGTGATCGCGGCGACCGCGCCGCAATGATCGGCAAAATACGCGATCTCGGCCGGCGCCGAGCGGGTGTTGGTGGTGACCGCGATGGCCCCTAGCTCGACACAGGCAAACCATGCCAGCAGCGCCTCGATGCAATTGTCGAGATGAATGAGCACATATTCGCCCGGCTTCACGCCGCGCCGTGCCAGCCCTGCCGCGAGCGCGCCGACCCGCTCGTGAAATTCACCATAGCTCCAGCGCCGCGCCGGCGCATCGAACGGCGCCCAGATCAGGAACGGATGATCACGCCGCACCTCGGCGCGCATCCTCAAGAGCCAGGGTACGTCGAGCCCGTCGAATGGGCCGACAATCCCGGCCGCGGTCTGGTGAAGTGGCATGGATCCTCCCCGTGCAGCCTGCATCTTGATGGCGGCTGCTTCTGGATTATTGCGTCTTCCTGCCATCGCACGGCGCGGCGAGCAAATCGGGGAGGGGCATGAGTGCATCATGCCTTGTGAGGCGCGCGCACTCTCTCCTCCGTCATGGCCGGGCTTGACCCGGCCATCCACGTCTTGCCGCTCGAAGAACGTGGATGCCCGGGACAAGCCCGGGCATGACGATGGAGTGTGTAGCGCCCGCCTACCTCAATCCTCGTACGACGAGATCTCGATCAGGCTGCCGTCGGGATCCCGGCAATAGACCGAGCGCAGCGTGCCGCGCGCGCCCTGCTTGGGAACCGGACCTTCCTCGATCGCGACGCCGTGTGCCTGCAAATGCGCCACCACCTCATTGGGCGTGGCGGAGGTGAGGAAGCAGAGATCCTCGCTGCCGGCGGTCTGGTGGTCCGCGGTGAACCACTCCACCTTGTCGGCATCGCGCGGCCGGACGTTGATCTTCTGGTTACCAAAGTGAAGCGAAGTCCGCGGCGCTTTGCCGCCGCCTGGGTCGAACACCTTGACTTCCATGCCAAGAATCTTGCCGTACCACTCCGCGGTGGCCGCGACGTCGGCGACGTTGACGACGAGATGATCGAGGGCTTCGACCTTGACCGCCATGCCTTATCCTTTCGTCGCGATGCGCCCCGCGCACTTTGCGCCTGCGGCAAGCTTTGTTACAACCCCACCGACGCCGGCATCAAGCTATCTGGCTTCAAGAACAACACGTTGGGAGAACCCTTGAGATGATCACTCGCCGTACCGCGCTGGGCCTGCTCGCCGCCAGTCCGCTTGCAGCCACCCCGCTGTCGAAGGCCTTTGCCGCCGATTATCCGGCCCGCCCGGTCAAATGGGTGGTCGGCTATCCGCCGGGCGGGGCCACCGACATCCTGGCGCGGCTGATCGGCCAGCGCCTGTCGGAAAAGCTCGGCCAGCAATTCGTGATCGAGAACAAGCCGGGTGCCGGCAACAATATCGCCACCGAATCGGTCGTCAATGCCGAGCCCGACGGCTACACGCTGCAGCTGGTCAATCCGGCCAACTACATCAACGCCTCGCTCTACACCAATCTGAAGTTCAACTTTGTGCGCGACATCGCGCCGGTCGCCTCGTTCCAGCGCGTGCCGAACGTGATGACCGTCAACAAGGACGTGCCGGCCAAGAACGTCGCCGAGTTCATCGAATACGTGAAGGCCAATCCCGGCAAGGTCAACATGGCCTCGTCCGGCAACGGCACCTCGGTGCATCTGTCCGGCGAAATGTTCATGGCCATGACCGGCTGCAAGATGCAGCACGTGCCCTATCGCGGCGCTGCGCCCGCGATCACCGACATGCTCGCCGGCCAGGTGCAGGTGATCTTCGACAACATGCCTTCGATCATCCAGCACATCCGCTCCGGCTCGCTTCGCGCCATCGGCGTCACCACCACGGAACGCTCGGCGCAGCTGCCTGACGTGCAGCCGATCGCCGACACCGTCAAGGGCTATGAGGCCAGCGCATTGTTCGGCATGGGCGCGCCGAAGAACACGCCCAAGGAAATCATCGCCAAGCTCAACGCCGAGGTCAACGCGGTGATCAAGGAGCCCGACATGGCCAAGCGTCTGGTCGAGCTCGGTGGCGAGCCGCGGGCGCAGACGCCCGAGGCGTTCGGCGAGGAGATCAAGGCCGAGACCGAGAAGTGGAAGAAGGTCGTCGAGTTCGCCGGCCTGAAGGTCGAGTAGCGGTCTTGTGATCGTGAGGATAGGAGCCCTGCCGTCTGGCAGGGCTTTTTTCTTGCGTGTCTTGTTTCGTTGATCTGGAATAAAATGGCGCTGCGAAACCTGATGATAGATGGCGCCGTATCTCGGGCCAGCTAGAGAGGAGTTGGATCATGCGCAAGATGCATTTGGTGCTGATGACGTTCAGTGCGGCGGTCCTGGCCGGCTTCGCCACCATCACGCCCGCGGCCGCGCGCGACTATCCATGGTGCGCCCGGGGCGGCGACTATGATTATCCCGGCGAATGCAGCTACAACACCCATGAACAATGCCAGGCCAGCGTGTCCGGCCGGCTGCTGTATTGCGATCGCAATCCGCGCTTCGCCTACGGCCAAGGGCTGCCGGCGGAACCGCGGCCGCCGCGGCGCGTGCGGTCCGTCGCTCCGTATTGAGAGCACACCGGTTTACCGCTTCGCGTCCGCCTGTTCCGTGCCGGTACACGAGATCAGCATCGTGTAGGCGCGGGCGTTGGCGGCGATGTCGGCAGTCTTCAGTTCGCCCTTGGGCTCTGCGGTCTGGTAGGGCACCACGGAGTTGTCGAGGAAGTCGCGCAGCGCGCCGGTCTTGATGGCGAAGTTGATATTCTCCGTCAGCTGCCCGGTCTCCTTGATCATCCTGAGCGCGTTGAGCTTGGCAACGACGATGCCTGCGACCTGGCCGGACAGGTCGAACAAGGGGCCCCCACTGTTGCCCGCTTGAACGGCCGCGCTGATCTGCAAACGTCCGGTGTGATTGCGGAAGCCGCTGAGGGAGCTGACGATTCCCGTCGTCACGGTCAGGTCGGAGGAGAGATAGCCGTGCAGCGGGAAGCCGATGGCCACCACTGGATCGCCGGAGTGCATCGAGCGGTCCCGGATCTTCGCAAAATCCTTGAACATTGCTGTCGCCGGCGCCTGCAGCAGCGCGAGATCGTTTGTCGCGTCGCTGGAGACAACGCGCAGAACCATCGCGGCCTCACCGGCGAGATTACCCTTGATATCTCCGGTGCAGCTATCGATCACGTGGCTGTTGGTGACGACATGTCCGTTGGGACTGACCACAAAACCAGTGCCGGTAAAGGTTCCGGTTCGTCCCGGCTTGGCGGGAGGCGCACCTTGCTTGTCGCCGGCCGCTGCGGGCTTCGCCGCAACCTTGGTGAAGTCGCCGGCCTTGTCGAGCCCGTCGGCTTTCACCTTGCTCACGCAATTGGCCAATGCCGCGATGACCGGCCCGGTCGATGTCAGATCGAAATTCAGAACGGCGCGGCCGGCTGTTGCGACCATCAGGCTGGCCTTCTGAAACGTGCGCACGACGTTGAGTGGCATGATGGCCGTGAGCATGTTGGACTGATACGCCGTCGCGTACAGCCGGGCCTGCTCCCGCCCGTCAAAGGTCACGTCGATTGCGGCGTTCTCACCCTTGTTGAAGTGGTAGCTGGGACTCGCAAAGGCGAGCGACCAGGTCCCGGCGGAATTTTGGCTTACGACGAGGATGACGCCGTTCGCATAGGGTGTCGTCGCGGCGCAATGGGAGAAGGCGCCGGTCTGGTCGTTGCTGAAGGCGCCGCCGATCCAGTTGCCGACATTGACGCTGCCGAACGGTCCCGCCGCATTCGCGGCTCCGGCGATACCTATTTGCAATAAAGATGCGAGAATTAATGACTTAAGCCACATACCAGCCCCCGGGACGCTTTTGGACCGCATCTTATCTACGGGAGCAGGGAGTACGCAACCGGCAGTTGTCTGGGCCGGCGGTATCCTCTCGCAGCGACTTTCGGGCTTGCGTTTGCTTTGCAATGCCATATACTTTGCATTACAAAGTAACGGGACGAGCAATCCCGGAAACACGGGCGGAGCGAGGTTCTGGCGTTGCGCGATCTCGACAAGGCACTGGCTGACATCGTGGCGATTCGCAGCCAGATTGCGGCCGGTACGGCGTTCCGCGGCTATGGCCCCGCGACGATGGCCGCGACCGGCGCTGTCGCGCTGCTCACCGCGATCCTGCAATTCTGGCTGTTGGGCGATCCCACCGGCGAGCCGCTCGGCTTTTTCCTCGGCTGGTTCATGGCCGCCGCGCTGTCCGGCCTGATCATCGGGATCGAGATGCGTGCGCGTTCGCACCGCCATCATTCGGGTCTGGCCGACGCCATGATCCACCAGGCGGTCGAGCAGTTCCTGCCCGCAGGCGTTGCCGGCGTGCTGCTCGCGGTGGTGATGTGGAAGTTCGCGGGCGAGACGCTTTGGCTGCTCCCGGGCCTGTGGCAGATCCTGGTGTCGCTCGGCATTTTCGCTTCCGTCCGCTCGCTGCCGCGCACCGTCGCGCTCGCCGGTGCCTGGTATTTCGTGTCCGGCTTCGCCGTGGTGGTGCTCGCGAGCCAGACGCACACGTTGTCGCCGTGGACCATGGGCCTGCCCTTCGTGATCGGGCAGTCGGTGATGGCGGGCATTCTCTATGTCGCATCGGGAGACCATGATGTCGAAGACTGACAGCGCGCCCTTCTCCTATGAAGGGCTCGACCGTGTGATCCACGAGAAGGCGAGGCTCGGGCTTCTGACCTCGTTGATGGCGCATCCCAAGGGGTTGGCATTCGCCGACCTCAAGCAGCTCTGCGGCCTCACCGACGGCAATCTCAGCCGGCATCTCGGCGTGCTGCAGGAGGCCGGCCTCGTCGAGGTGACCAAGGGCTACGAGGGCAACCGCCCGCACACCACCTGCCGCCTCACCAAGACCGGGCGCCGCCGTTTCCTCGACTATCTCGCCGTGCTCGAGCGCCTGGTGCGCGACGCTGCGAAAGCTGCCGGCCGCGAGGGGCCGCCGCTCGGCCGCCTCGGTATCGTCTCGACCTGATCCTCCCCCCTTTTTGACCGGAGACTTTGCAATGCAAAGTGACCTTGCGTCCCGCAACGAGAAGCTTCATGTCGGCATCATCATGGATGGCAACGGACGATGGGCGACGCGGCGCGGCCTGTCGCGCGTGCGCGGCCACGAGGCCGGCGTCGAGACCATCCGCCGCATCGTCGAGGCCGCGCCAAAACAGGGCATCGGCACCCTGACGCTCTATGCCTTCTCCACCGACAATTGGCGGAGACCAAAGGTGGAGGTCGCGGCGCTGATGACATTGCTGCGCTTCTATCTCGCCAACGAGGTGCAGAGCCTGGTCAAGAACGGCGTGCGCCTCACCGTGATCGGCCGCCGCGACCGGTTGCCTGACGGCATCGCCAACGCGATCACGCGCGCCGAAGAGACGACCGCTGAAGGCTCGACGCTGCACCTGCGTATCGCCGTCGACTATTCCGCGCGCGACGCCATCCTCAATGCCGCGGCGAAGGCGGCCGCGCTGACGAGCCTTACCCGCGAAGCCTTCTCGCAGCTCGTCACCGGCGAAGCCGGCTTGCGCGACGTCGATCTCATCATCCGCACCTCGGGCGAGAAGCGGCTGTCGGACTTCCTGCTCTGGGAAGGCGCCTATGCCGAGCTGCACTTCACCGAGCGGATGTGGCCCGAATTCGACGCGAGCGATCTCGCCGCCGCCTTGGCCTCCTTCCACGGCCGCGAGCGCCGCTTCGGCGGCCTTCAGGCGATCGTGCCCGAGGAGGTGCCTTCGCTCTCCCGTGTGTGACGCGCGGCACATGAAAACGAGCTGTTCGTTTCTATCCGCATGATTGGCAGCTCCGTCCAAGCGGACGGCGCGCAGCCTCGGCTAGGTCTGCAAGTCCCAGCAACCTGCCGAAAGCATCACGCATGTCACAGCTGTTTCCGGGAGCCGTCGTCGAGCCGGTCGAACTGGCCGAAACGAAGGGCATGGTCTGCATCAGGACCGCCAGCGAATCCGATGTCGAGAGCCTCTCGGTCTATTTCACCGGCCTTTCCACGACATCGCGTAGCAAGCGCTTCATGGGCGCGCGAACCGATCTCTCCGTGGTCGCGGCCGAGTGCGTCGCCAAGTCCGACCGCCTCGACCACTTCACCTTGCTCGCCGAACTCAGGCAGGAGGGCCACGGCCGGATCATCGGCGAAGCGCGATACACCTATGACGCGGCCGTTCGGCACGGCGAATTTGCCATCTCGGTCGCCGATGCCTTCCAGCGCATGGGCCTTGGCCTTCAGATGATGACGGCGATGGAGACGCGCGCGGTCGATCTCGGCCACGAGATGATTGCCGCCGAGACGGCCCGGACGAATGCCGAGATGCGCGGCCTGGCGAAGAAAGCAGGTTTCAGGGATACCGGACTGGGAGATTGGCAGTCGGTCCATCTCGCGAAGCGCTTGTCGCGTTAGCCGGGCCTGCTGTAAATTTGAGCAAGCTTGCGGCGCGGATCGTGCTCTACTGCCGCCCGTGACGGGAGCTTTCGCAGGATGCGCGCAGTTCTGAACTATTGCACGGGCGGGACGGAACGGCAGGTCAAGGCCGGGGCGGTCGTCGTCACCGAGGGCGGCACCACCGGCCATCTCTACGTGCTGATGCAGGGCAAGCTCGAGGTGCTCAAGGGCGAGATGGTCGTCGCAACCGTCACCGAGCCGGGTGCCGTGCTCGGTGAAATGTCGGTGCTGCTCGGCCAGCCGCATACCGCAACCGTGCGGGCCTGCTCCGACGCGGTCATCTACGAGTTCGAAGATGCCTCCTCGTTTCTCAAGCAGGAGCCGGGCGTGGCATTGCTGATTGCGCAGATGCTGGCGCAGCGGCTCAACGTCGCCAACACCTATCTCGCCGACCTCAAGCGGCAATATGCCGGCCACGGCACCCATCTGGCCATGGTCGGCGAGGTCTTGCAGAGCATGATCAACCTGCCGCCGCTTGAGGTCTCGCCAGGCTCGGATCGGCAATCTGATCCAAGGATGTGAGCCAGTCCGGCGGCGTCGTGATCGGACCGGCGGGCCGCTGCAGCGGCGCGCTCAAATCGATCCATTGCGCTTCGCCCGCTGCAAGCCAGTACGCCTTGTCGGCATCGAGATCGAGCACGATGTAGGTCGGCGGCCGACCCGGCTGCAGACCGGTGTTGAAGACCCAGCTCTCGCCCAGTCGGTCGAACCACGAGCCATCCGTAATGAAGGGCGACTGGTGCACATGGCCGGAGATCACCATCGAGGGCTGATACTGCGTGATCCACTGCACCAGCTCGACGTCGCCGAAGAAGCGCTTGCCGCCCCAGCTCGTCGGTGATTCTGCCGGCGGCGCATGATGTGCCCAGATCCAGCGCCTCGGCCGATTGGCCGCGGCCTCGCCAAGCTGCGCGACGAGGCGCTGCTTGACCAGCGGTCCATCCCACCATGGGCACACCGTGAACAGGGTGTCGCCGATGGTGAGGCCGTCGCCGTCGCAAGCGACCCCAAGCTCTCGCACCTCCGAGATCCAGCGCGAGATCTTCTCGCCGTCCGGGTTGCGTTCGTCGAGGTCGTGATTGCCGGAGCAGAGGATCACGCGGGTCCGGGCGGCGAGCAGCGCAAGGTACTTCTTCACTACCACGATCTGCGCGCGAAAATCCACCATCGAGCCGATGTCGAGCGCATCGCCGGCGAAGATCACGAGGTCGAACTGCGGCGCCGCGCTGACGAGCCAGTCGAGCTGAGGCAGCGAATAATGCAGGTCGGCGACGACCAGGCAGCGCATGGGAAATCCGTTCGAGATTGAAAATGTCCGGGAATTCCAAAGCTTATAAAGCAAGAAGCAGATCAGCATGGCCGCCTGCTCTCGTCAATCGCCGCGGGGCTGGACCGGATCATCGAATTCTGGTGTCTTGACGATCCCTCAACGCGGATGTCCGCATGACCTCCTTCAAGACCATTCGTGCCCGCGCTGAGAAGCGCAAGGGCGGGCCCAAGGCGCTGGAGAAATTGATGCCGGCAAAGCCGGACCTCAAGCGGCTGGCCAAGCTCGGCGACGACCGCGTCCTCGCCGAAATGACCAGGCGGGTGTTTTGCGCCGGCTTTGCCTGGAGCGTGATCGAGACGAAATGGGACGGCTTTGAAGACGCCTTCCTGCATTTCCAGCCGGCCAAGCTCACCTTCCAGCCCGAGGATTATTGGGAAGGCCTGCTGCGCGATGCGCGCATCGTGCGCAATGGTGCCAAGATCATGTCGGTGCGCGACAATGCCGCCTTCGTGCAGGAGATCGCGAAGGAGCACGGCAGCTTCGGCAAGTTTCTGGCGAAGTGGCCCTCGTCCGACGAGATCGGCCTGCTCGGTCTCATGACCAAGCGCGGCAGCCGGCTCGGGGGCAACACCGGGCAGATGCTGCTGCGCTTCGTCGGATGGGACGGCTTTGTGACGTCCGGGGACGTGGTGGCTTGCCTGCGCGATGCCGGTCTCGACATTGCCGAAGAGGTCAAGTCGAAGGGCGATCTCACCAAGGTGCAGGCGCAGTTCAATGCCTGGGCCGAGGAGACCGGCCTGCCCTACACATATCTGTCACGGATCTGCGCGCTCTCGGTCGGTGAAAGCCGCAGCGCGTAGCAGATTCCCCCCGAAAACCAGGAAAGAAAAATGGCCAAAGCCTACTGGGTTGCCATCTACCGCGCGATCAAGAATCCCGATGCCATGACGGCTTACGCCAAACTGTCGCGTCCGGCGATCGAAGCGGCGGGCGGCCGCGTGCTCGCACGCGGGGTGCCGGCTGCGGCTTTCGAGCTCGGCCAAATGGAGCGCGTGGTTCTCATCGAGTTCGACAGCGTCGAGCGCGCCAAGGCGGCCTATGCAAGCCCGGCCTACCAGGCAGCTCACGATCTGCTCGGAGACGGTGCGGACCGCGACATCCGGATCGTCGAAGCAGTCGATTAGAGCCGCCCGCGGATAAATCGTGTGCATCCTGTGGCGATCTCGTGCCGCGAGCGCGGCAGATGCAACGCGCGATCACGAAATACATTTTTTGGGAACATTTGTGCGCAGCACCTGTTCGGAGTCGAGCCAGGCGGACAAAGGCGCAGGGAACGCGTGCTCCCGCCCAGGCCAACGAAACCGGACACAGAAACGGAGCAGCTCATGAAGCTCACATCCGAACAGGTGAAGCAGACCGTCAACCAACTCGGCGCTCAGGTGCTGCCCGACGAACACCCGGCCATGCCGCAACTCAACAGCATGTTCGGCGAGCATACCTTCTTCGTCGACGAGATGGGCCTCAAGGTCCTCGAGCCCACACCATCGCTCGGTGCCGACCGCCAGAGCGGCGAAGTCGTCAGCCTCGCTGATTGGGGTGATTCCGACCTGACGCGCCTGATGGCGCACGAGCCCGAGCCGACCGGCGTGATCGTGGTGTTCGAGCACGTGAGGCATTGATTGCCCCCGAGCGGGCCACCGGTGGCGGGGCTGAAAATCCCGTCACCGTCGGCCGCGCGCCGCTTTCCGAGGCGGCTCCAGCGGTCGCAGTTTCATGATTCGATCGGGATCTCGATCGCGATCTGAGTCCCTGGACCCGTCCTGCTTTCGAGGCGCAGGCGCCCGTTCAGCGACGAGGCCACCAAATTGAACGCGATGTGCAGCCCGAGGCCGGCATGTCCGCTCTCGCGGCCGGTCGTGACGAACGGATCGAAGATCTGCGCTTGTAATTCCTCGGGTATCCCAACGCCGTCATCGGCGCAGACCAGGCGGACCCGTTTCGCGTCCGGCTGGCTGACTGTGATCGCGAATCTGCCGCCTCTCTCGTCCGGGTACGCATGCCCCGCGGTATTGAGGGCGAGATTGCTGATCACCTGCGCAAGTGCTCCCGGGTAGCTGTTGAGCTTGATGCCCGCCGGGCATTGGACGTCGACCGCCAGAGCATGGTGCGATAGCAGCGGCCCAAGCTTGGACATCAGCTCAGCCAGCCAATCCTTAAGCTCGAACGAGCGCCGGTCCTCATCGGCCTGGTGGACTGCGACCTGCCTGAAGCTGTGCACCATCTCGGATGCGCGGTGCAGGTTATCGAAGGTCAGGTCGAGCCCCTGCTTGAGCCTGTCAATTCCCTTGGTCAGATCGGATCGCCGGACCGACGCTCCGCCCAATGCGTCGGCCATTGTCTGCAGATCGGTCTGCATGGCCGTCGAGGTCGTCAGGGCGAGGCCAAGCGGGGTGCTGACCTCGTGAGCGACACCGGCGACCAATCGACCGAGCGAGGCGAGTTTTTCCGCCTGCACCAGATGTTCCTGGGTCGCGCGCAGATCGCGCAGCGATTTCTCCGAACGTTCCTTTTCCCGCTGCAGGGCCTCCGACGTTCGGAATTGCTTTCGCGCCCGGTATTCGCGCGCAGCCACCGCGTAGAGCGATAATGCGTAGGCGTTGCCGACGAGGGAATGATTGATGAATCGCAGGCCCATTGGCATCGTCGGTGCGAACGTCTCGGCGACCAGCAGCGCCAGCCACGACAGCAGGCAGAAAATCGCCAGTGAGCCGATTCGTAATGGCAGCATGGTGGAGACGAACAGGATGATCATCATCATGCCGGGGGCGGCAAAGGTGAAGCCCGACGGCAGGACGAGATAGATGCTCGGCAGGATGCAGCCGGGAATGACGCAGTAGACGAGGAAAATCGTCTCCGCCCATGGCTTCATCAAGCGCCGTGACAGTAACGCGGTCAGCGGGAGCAGCACGAACAGAGCGGTGCCGCCACGGATGGCAAGCGTGGTTGGAACGACCTCGGGATAGAGCACCCAATCCCAGAGGGTGTAGCCGGCATAGGTGGCGGCGCCGAGCAGCATCGCGATCTGCGTCCAGCCGAGACTGCCTCGGACGTATTGGTCGACAAACCGGCGCTCCTCGATGCGGTCTTCGAAGCGCAATCCGAGGCGTATCAATAGAGCAAGCATTCCAGCATCAATCGCGAAAAATCGTGTTTTGGTGTCTCTACGACAGGTTTTGCCCCGCGTCGCGGATAAAGATGTCGCGTTTGCCGAGGGCCTGGCGGCCTCGTTCAAATGCCCAAGGTCAGCTGCGGCTCCGCCTCGTCCCCGATCTGGAGTGCGGACAGCGAGACACCCAGCAGCCTGACGCGCTTGGGCAGTGGCATCTCGATCTCGAGCAGGCCGCAGGCCAGCCGCTCCAGGTCGTCCCGCCCCGCGACGGCCGCTGCGACAGACCTGCTGCGCGTGATGATCTCGAAGTCGGCGAATTTGATCTTCAGCGTGACGGTGCGGCCGCGGTTGCCCGTCGCCTCGCAGTGGCGCCAGACCTTGTCGACGAGAGGCCTGAGCTCGCCCGCCAGCGCGCCATATTCGGCAAGGTCGGTCGAGAACGTGGTCTCCGCGCCGATGGACTTGCGGATCCGGTTGGCCCGGACCGGCCGATCGTCGACACCACGCGAGATCCAGTAGTAATAGGCGCCCGACTTACCGAAATTCGCATTCATGAACTCCAGCGTCTGGTTGCGAATGTCGAGACCGGTGAACAGGCCGAGCGCATTCATCTTCGCAGCTGTCGCCGGGCCTATGCCGTGGAACCTGCCGACCGGCAGCGTCTCGACGAAGGCGGGGCCCATCTCCGGCGAGATCACGAACTGACCGTTGGGCTTGCGATGATCGGAGGCGAGCTTGGCCAGAAACTTGTTGTAGGAGATGCCCGCCGACGCGTTGAGATCAGTCTCGGCCTTGATCTTCCCGCGGATCTTCAGCGCGATGTCGCGCGCCAGCGGGATGCCTTGCAGGTTTTCCGTCACGTCGAGATAGGCCTCGTCGAGCGACAAGGGTTCGATGATGGGTGTGTGCTCGGCAAAGATGTCGCGGATTTGCCTGGAGATCGCCTTGTAGACCTCGAAGCGCGGCCTGACGAAGATCAGATCGGGACACTGCCGCTTCGCAGCGACCGATGGCATCGCGGAGCGAACGCCGAACTGGCGGGCTTCGTAGCTGGCGGCCGCGACGACGCCGCGTTCCGCGGAGCCTCCGACCGCGACCGGCTTGCCGCGAAGGTCCGGATTATCGCGCTGCTCCACCGACGCATAGAACGCATCCATGTCGATATGGATGATCTTGCGGACGGGCGAGGCTTCGCCGGTCACCGTGTCGGGTTCGCTCATGGAAGGATGATACAATTGCGCCACGGGAAGCGCGAGGTGATGGATGCTTCGGTTATTGGTCTTCGTCGTCGCCGTGGTCGGCACCGGGTGGCTGATCGGTGCGACCAATCTCCCCGGAGACTGGTATGCGGGCCTCGCCAAACCGGCTTTCGTGCCACCGAACTGGGCGTTCCCGGTGGCCTGGACCCTGCTCTACATCATGATCGCCATGGCGGGATGGCGGACCTTTCGCCGTGAGCCCGGGGGCAAGGCGATGCTGGCCTGGGCTGCGCAACTGGCGCTCAATTTCAACTGGTCTCCGGTCATGTTCACGATGCACCAGATCGGCGCTGCGCTCGTCATCCTCATCGGCCTGTTCGTCGCGATCGTGACCTATATCGGTCTCGAGGCATCACGAGACAGGCTGGCCGCCGCATTGTTCGTGCCCTACGCGGGCTGGGTCGCGTTTGCCGGCGTGCTCAATGCGGCCATCTGGCGTTTGAATTGAGACATTCAGTCTCAACCAGTTCAAAGCGCAATCTCAGGCTTGTGAGTGGCAAGCATGGTCACGCGACCTAATATGAGCGCACGGAGGACAGCCAATGCAATACAGCTCCGAGCTCGTTCACACGATGCGTCAAGCGCTGGAGACCGTGATGGCGAGCGTGCCGGCCCATCAATCGGTGTTCGGCCTGAAAGCGGCCGTGGCCGAATGCATCCTGAACGCCGCCGCACACGGCCAGACGTCATATGACGGATTGGTCTCGTCCGCCTCCGACCAGCTCCAGGCGATTGTCGCGATGCTGACGTGAGCGTCGGCCTGAAACGGCCGTAGGACTGGCGCGCCACGGCCGATGAAGATGGGCACTATTGCTTCGCCGTAGCGCTATGACGCGGCGGCCGGCGACGCGATCACGCCCGATAACCAGCGACGGACTGCGATCTTGCGCTACGCCTCATAGGCTGTTGTCCTCCCGATTTCGCGGTTGCGGCCATTTCGATCAATCTCGGGAACAGCGCGGTGGGCCAAGAAGAGGCATCGCTATCTTCCCGCTCGTCAAGAATGTTTAAAGCAAGGACCTGTTTCCGAGTTACGGTCGCTTAGTTTGAAAAGCCGCACGGCACAGTCCGTTAACTCGGCACGATTTTCGCCAAGCCTTTAGAGACCGTTAAGAAGACATTCTCCTAAAAGTTGCAAGACGCCCAAACAGGCAACCAGATGTTAGGAAACGTTGTCCAGTGTTGGCCAGAACGGATCTAATTTTTCGCCGATGACCAACTAAGGGTGAATGCGGTGCCGGCAAGTCTCAGGATTCCAGGCCGCTACTATTTTGCAATCTTTGTCTTGGCCTGCGCTACTCTCTCTTTCCAGATCCTGATCACGCGCTTTTTTAGCGTGATGCTATACTACCACTTCGCGTTCGCGGCCATTTCGCTTGCGATGCTCGGACTGACGCGCGGCGCGATGGAGGTCTACAACAACGCCGAGCGTTACGGGCCCGAGGCAGTGGGCCCCGAGTTCGCACGCCACGCCTCGTGGTTCGCAGTCTCGGGTGTTGGCGCGATGGTCGCCTTCCTCTGCGTGCCTCTCGTGATTCCTGCAGTCCTCGCGCAGGGCGCTCTCGCGCTTGCGGCCCTGGCATTCGTGATCCCCTTCAGCGAAAGCGGCATCTGCATCACGCTGCTGCTCACGCGTCTTCCGTATGCCGGTGGCTGGCTCTATGCCGCGGATCTGACCGGGGCCGCGTTCGGATGCCTCGGCATCATCTTCGCTTTGCTCGTCGTCGATCCCGTCAGCGCCACGTTGTGGCTCGGTGCCTTTGCCGCAGGTGCGGGCTGGATGGTGGTCCGCAGCGGCGGCGATGTCGGCAGCCGGCGACTGAGCGGTGTGGTCGCGCTGACGCTGGCGACTACGGCCGCCCTGCACACTGGTCTTGATGTTGCTGGCAAAAGTCACCTTGGAGTGTTCTGGGCCAAGGGGCGGGAGGAGACCGGGACACTGTTCGAGCGCTGGAACACATATTCCCGTGTACGAGTTAGGCCGCTCGGAGAGACAGCTCCGTTCGGCTGGGGCTTTGCCCGCGATCCCAAGGTAAAGATCGACCAGAACTATCTGGATATCGACTCCGACGCGGCTACCGTCATCACCCGGCACGACGGCGATCTCGACAAGCTGTCCTATCTGAAAGACGACGTTATCAATGCGGCCTACCTAGTTCAGCCGCCAACAGACGTGGCTGTCATCGGCGTCGGCGGCGGGCGCGACATCCTTTCTGCACTTTTGTTTGGCGCGAAGCGCATCCGCGGAATCGAGATCAACCCCGCCATTTTCGAGGTCCTGACCGACAAATTCGCCGAATTCTCCGGCCATCTTGATCGTCAGCCGGGTGTGAAGCTGGTGAACGCCGAAGCACGCAGCTACATCAATCATTCTTCCGATCGGTATGATCTCGTCCAGATTTCGCTGATCGACACCTGGGCCGCCACGGCCGCCGGCGGGCTGACGCTGACGGAAAATCGCCTCTATACCGTGGAGGCCTGGGGCGACTTCTACCGTGCCTTGAAGCCCGGCGGGCTGCTGTCGATCTCGCGTTGGTACGATCCCACGGATCATAGCGGAGAGTTTTACCGGCTTGTGGCGATCGCCGCCAACGCACTACAGCGGCACGGTGTACCCGTGGGCGAACTCGCGCGGCATGTGATCGCCGTCAACGCTGGTCCTATCGTGACCGTCATCACCCGCCCCGACGCCCTCACGGACGCCGAATGGCAAAGCGCGCGGGTAAGACTTGCTGCACAGGGCTTCAAGATTATCCTGGCACCCGACGTCGCTTTCGACGCCATCACTTCTAAATTGCTCTCCGGCAACGCAGGCCCTGCTTTCTTGGCGTCATTGCCGGAGAATATCACCGCTTCGACCGACGATAGTCCGTTCTTCTTCTTCACGCAGCGCTTTACGAATTTCATCACCAAACCGTCGTCCACCGTCACGAACAACAATGTGGCCACCAGCATGATCTTGCTGGTGCTCGGTGTCGCGCTCGGCGCTTGCGCATATTACATCGTCGTTCCGTTTGTGCGTCTGGCACGACAGATGCCGCTATCGAGACTGACGCCGCCGGTGGTCTATTTCAGCGCGATCGGCCTCGGATTTATGCTGATCGAAGTGTCGCAGATGCAGCGGTTGATGGTCTTTCTCGGACATCCCGTTTACGGATTGAGCGTCGTTCTCTTCACCATTCTCATCTTCAGTGGTATCGGCAGTGCGACGGTTGGTGCGCTAACCCCTCATCGCGGCGTAGTGCTCGGCCGGGTGGCTGCTCTTCTCGTCACGCTCACCGTGGCGGGCTTCCTTACACCGCTGGTGAGCACCTGGGCGCGGTCGGAAGCGACCGACATCCGGATACTGATCTCCGTCTCCTTGTTAGCGCCGCCGGCGTTCTGCATGGGCATGATGTTCCCGCTCGGCTTAAGCATCTGGCGCCGCCACTCGGAAATACTTCCGTTCCTTTGGAGCGCCAACGGCATTACCTCGATGCTAGCCTCGGTGCTGGGCGTGACCCTTTCCATCCTGTTCGGCATCGCCTCGACATATGCGTTGGGCGTCGCCCTCTACGTTGTCTCTGCCGTCCTGCTCGCCCTCAGGCGTAAGGAAAGTCATCCCGTTCTGCCTGTGGTCGAGCTGATCCAGGGACCAGGACTGGTACCGGACGACGTTGCCTCTCCGATCGGTTCGCCCATTCCGTCGCCGCAGGCCGCCGCGAGGACGTGAAGGAGCTGATCGCACTCGCGAAGGCGAAGGCCGGCGCGATCAATGTCGGGGCGTCGGGGAACGGTACGACCAATCATCTCGCCGGCGAGGGCGCCCGCGAAAACGCCCGCGCGCGTCCTTGACATCACCAGTTTTGTACCGACGTGGCGCGCCATTCAGAATAAAATCACGAACTCATACACGATTGAAATTCCTCGTCATTTTGCAGGGCACCCAACGGCGCGATGGTCGTCGGCACCGATTTTCCGCCCCCCAAAGCGCGCCTCACAACTCCGCGCGCCATGACGGCTGCGGAATGCTAATATCGTCGAAGCCGCAAGACCGTAGATTCCGCCGAGGCGATTGAAACGCGGTCAAGAAGATGCGCTCGAAGAGGCGCACTCCAAGAACAATGCCCGACCGTAATTGCGGCTCGTCGGCCGGGAGATGGAGGACGCTATGGCATGGCGTGACGACAAGGCCCGGGCAACTCTGATCCACGAGGCAGCAGGAAGCGTGCAACCGGGCAAGGCCCCCCGAAGCTTTGCCGAGCTTCTGTTCGCCTTCACCAATGTCGAGGATCTCGCCAGTCACGATGCCTCCTCGCTTGCCTTCCTGGCGGAGCAAGCCTGGGAGCATGTGCAGCGGCGCACGGCGGGGCGTGCCGATATCCGCGTCGTCAATCCGATGATGCCGGACGGGCGCGAGATCTCCGTGCTCGAAATCCTCAACGACAACATGCCCTTCCTGTTCGATTCCACCATGGCGGAGCTCACCGAGCAGGGCATCGAAGTCGCCCTCGTCGCTCACCCCATCGTCGCGGTGGAGCGCGATGACCAGGGCAAGCTCTTGCGATTCTATGGCGAGGCACTGCCGGAAGGGGCAAAGGGCGCGCGAGAGAGTCTGATTCACCTCCACATCACCCGCCTGGACGCCGACGCGGACCGCGAGAGGCTGATTGACGGCCTCGCCAGGACGTTGAGCGACGTGCGCGCCTGCGTCGCGGACTGGCGCGCCATGCGCGACCGCGTCGAGGACGCGGTCAAGACGTTCGCGTCCAATCCGCCGCCGCTTCCGATCGACGAGGTCGCCGAGGCCAACCAGTTCCTGCAATGGCTGTGCGCGGACAATTTCACATTTCTCGGCGTGCGCGAATATCGCTTCTCGCCCGGCCGCGATGCGTCGGACGACATCACGACCACCGAGGGCCTCGGTATCCTCCGCGATCCCGATGTGAAGGTCCTGCGCCGCGGCAGCGAAATGGTGGTGATGACGCCGGAGATTCGTGAGTTCATGTACGAGCCGACCCTGCTCATCGTCATCAAGGCCAATGTGAGCAGCCGCGTTCATCGCCGCATCCGGATGGATTATGTCGGCATCAAACTCTATACGCCCGACGGCCGGCTCGAGGGTGAATTGCGAGTCGTCGGCCTGTTCACCTCGGGTGCCTATACGCGCTCGGCACGACAGATCCCCTATGTTCGCCACAAGGTATCGCGGGTGCTCCAGCGCGCCGGCTTCGACCCGAACAGCCATTCCGGCAAGGCTCTCCAGCATATTCTCGAGGAATATCCGCGCGACGAGCTTTTCCAGATCGACGTCGATATCCTCTTCGATTTCGTCATGGAGGTCCTGATCCTCTATGAGCGCCCCCGCGTCCGGGCGCTGGCGCGGGTCGACAAGTTCGATCGCTTCGTTTCCATCCTCGTTTTCATTCCGCGCGACAAATACGACACCGACGTGCGCATGCGCGTCGGCGCCTTCCTCTCGCAGAGCTACAAGGGGGCACTGTCGGCCTCCTACGTGTCCTTCCCCGAAGGAGCATTGGCGCGCGTCCACTACATCGTCGGACGCTATGAAGGTAAGACCCCCGCCGTCGAGCGCGCCACGCTGGAAGCCGGGATCAGCGCCATTGCCGCGACCTGGGCCGACAAGCTGAAGGCGGCGCTGGCTGCGTCGACCGACGGCATGCGGGCGCGCATGCTCGCAAATCGCTATGCCCAGGCCTTCAGCGGCGGCTATACCGAGGCTTCCACGGCGGAACAGGCGATCGCCGATATCGCCACCATCGAGAAGCTCACACCGGCCCGCCCGGTGACGATTTCGGTTCATCGCTTCGAGGAGGATGATCCCAGGCGCTTCGGCCTCAGGGTGTTTTCGGATGCCGCGCCGCTGTCGCTGTCCTACCGCGTGCCGGTGATCGAAAATCACGGCCTGCGCGTGGTCAACGAACGCACCTATCAGATCGTGCCCGGCAACAGGCCCGAGCCGGTCTGGCTGCACGACATGACGATCGAGACCAGCGACTGCCAGCCGATCGAGATCAGCCCGGACTTCAGCCATCGCCTGGAGGCCTCGATCATGGCGGTGGTCACCGATCGCGCCGAATCCGACGGGTACAATGCCTTGATCCTGCGCACGGCCCTGGGCTGGCGGGAAATCTCGACCATCCGGGCGCTGTCGCGCTATTTGCACCAGATCCGCGCACCGTTCACCCAGGACTATATGTGGGAGACCTTGCGCAAGAACGCCGCGATCACGGCAAACCTCGTCGCGCTGTTCCAGGCCCGCCGCGATCCGCGCCTCGTCCTGACCGATCGCGAGCGTTCGGCGCGCGAGATAACTCTCCTTGCCGAGATCGAGGAGCAGCTCAAATCCGTCGCCTCGCTCGATGAAGACCGCATCCTGCGCCGTTTCACCAATCTGGTGCAGTCGACCATCCGCACCAATTTGTGGCAGCTCGGCCCGGACGGACATCCGCGCCCGGTGATCTCCTTCAAGTTCGACGCGCGCAAGATCGAGGATCTGCCCCCTCCCCGACCGCTCTACGAGATTTTCGTCTATTCACCGCGTGTCGAAGGCATTCACCTGCGCTTCGGCAAGGTTGCGCGCGGTGGCTTGCGCTGGTCCGATCGGCCGCAGGATTTCCGCACCGAGATCCTCGGCCTCGTGAAAGCGCAGCAAGTCAAGAACGCCGTGATCGTGCCGGTCGGCGCCAAGGGCGGCTTCGTGCCCAAGCGCCTGCCGCCGCCCTCCGACCGCGAGGCGTGGCTCGCGGAAGGCACCGAAGCCTATCGCATCTTCGTGCGCTCGCTGCTCGAACTCACCGACAATCTCGACGGCGACATCGTGGTGCCGCCCGACTTGACCGTGCGGCATGACGGCGACGATCCCTATCTGGTCGTCGCCGCCGACAAGGGCACCGCCACCTTCTCCGACATCGCCAACGCGATCTCGGCCGAGAAGAACCATTGGCTCGGCGATGCCTTCGCCTCCGGCGGCAGCCAGGGCTACGACCACAAGAAGATGGGGATCACGGCGCGCGGCGCCTGGGAGGCGGTCAAGCGCCACTTCCGCGAGCTCGGCACCGACATTCAGGCCATGCCTTTCACCGTGGTCGGCGTCGGCGACATGTCCGGCGACGTCTTCGGCAACGGCATGCTGCTCTCGCCGGCGACGAAGCTCGTTGCGGCGTTCGATCACCGCGACATCTTCATCGATCCCTCCCCTGACCCGGCGACCAGCTTCACTGAGCGCAAGCGCCTGTTCGACCTGCCGCGATCGAGCTGGCAGGACTACAACAAATCGCTGATCTCGCAGGGCGGCGGCGTGTTCTCGCGCTCGCTCAAGGCGATCCCGCTCGCGCCGGAAATGCGCACCCTGCTCGATCTCGACAAGCCGCAGGCAACGCCCTTCGAGGTGATGACGGCGATCCTGAAGGCGCGCGCGGACCTGTTGTGGTTCGGCGGCATCGGCACCTATGTCCGGTCGTCGGCGGAGAGCGACGATCAGGCCGGCGACCGCGCCAACGATCCGATCCGCATCAGCGGGACCGACGTTCGCGCCAGGGTGATCGGCGAAGGCGCCAATCTCGGCGTAACCCAGCGCGGGCGCATCGAAGCGGCGCAGAAGGGCGTCAAGCTCAACACCGACGCGATCGACAATTCGGCCGGCGTGAATACGTCCGACGTCGAGGTCAACATCAAGATCGCATTGGCGCGCCCCGAGCGCGAGGGACGCCTCAGCCCGGCTGACCGCAACACCCTGCTTGCCGCGATGACCGGCGAAGTCGGTGCGCTGGTCCTGCGCAACAACTATCTGCAGACGCTGGCGCTCTCGCTCGCCGAACGCAAGGGCATGGCCGAGACCGGCTTCCTCACGCGCCTGATGCAGTCGCTCGAGCAACGCAGCCTGCTCAGCCGCGCCGTCGAATTCCTGCCTGACGACGCCGCGATCGCCGAACGGACCAGGCGCGGGCAGTCCCTGACACGGCCCGAGCTTGCCGTGCTGCTCGCCTACGCCAAGCTGACGCTCTACAGTGACCTGCTCGAAACCGGCGTGCCTGATGATCCTTATCTTGCCCGCAGACTGTCCCTGTATTTTCCGCGCGAGGTTCTCGACAAATTCCCGGCCGCGGTCGAGCTCCATCGACTCCGACGCGAGATCATCGCGACCAGTCTCGTCAATGCCGTGATCAACCGCGGGGGCCCGGCCTGCATCGTACGCCTGACCGACGAGACCGAGGCCGATATCTCGACCATCGTCATGGCCCAGGTGGCGGTGGACTCGATCTACGAGCTCAGGCGGCTCAATGACGCGATCGACGCGCTCGACACCGGCATCGACGGACAGTTGCAGCTCAGCCTCTACGCGGCGATCCAGGATCTCCTGCTCTCCCGCATGGTCTGGTATGTGCGCAATGTCGACTTCAGGGATGGTCTCAGCGCAGTGATCGCCCGGTTTGGCCCTGCCGTCCGCGAGGTCGCAGCCTCGCTCGACGACGCCCTGCCACCGGACTTGCAGGCCGCACGCAGCAAGCGCCGGCAGGACCTGACCGGTGCCGGCGTGCCGACCGGACTCGCCGGCGAGCTGGCCGACCTCGACGCCCTGGTCTCGGCGCCTGATATCGTGACCGTCGCCGAGCGCACCAGCCGCAGCATCGGCGATGCCACCGCGACATTCTTTGCCGCCGAGGCCAGTTTCCGTCTCGACCGCATCACCGCCGCCGCGCGCAGCGTGCCGGCCAGCGATCATTTCGAGCGCCTGGCCATCGACCGCGCCGTCGAGCTGATCGCGGCAGCCGAAAAACGCCTGGCTGCAGACATGCTGACCATCGGCCAATCCGGTCAGCAGGCGGCGGAGACCTGGCTTGCAGCTCATCCCGAGGCGACGCGCATCCGCCGTGCGGTCGAAGAGATTGCTGCTGGCGGCCTGACGCTCGCCAAGCTGATGGTGGCGGCGAATCTGCTGGGGGACCTGGTCAAAGCCTGAGGGCGTGCGAGGCAGCGACGCGAGACGTGCAATGCTAGCGCAGAACGGAGGAAGCCAATGATCCACGCCACTTGCCATACCGCCGACAATGTCCGCTGCATCGAGTTCGATGCCACACCGTGGTTCAGCGAGGCTGACGCTCCGAGCATTATCGATTTGGCCCGACGCGGATGGACCAGCTTGGCGATCGCAGAATCCCTCGAGCACCGACGAGGCTACGAAGGCTTGCACGATCTCGTTGAATACGCTGTGAAGCGACTGCAGTTGGAATCGCTGGAGGATCCGACCTGGGAAACCTTCGAATGTGTCGTCGATGGACCCGAGGCCGTCGCCTGGCTCGAGAAAAACCGGCCCAACGTTGTGGCAAGGATCCCGTAAGCCACGGCGAGCGCAGCAAGGGCCACAATTGATTGGCGGCATACGAAGCCGAAATGGCACGCCACGGCCGATGGAAGATGGGCACTATTGCTTCGCCGTGGCACTATGATGCCGCACCGGCCATGCGCCAAGATCTGCGAGTCCGCGACGCCCTGCGATTTTCCGCTATACATCATGGCGCATGCGGTCTGACCGGATCAGTGCATGGGAGCGATGCCTTTGATGGAAAACATCCTGCGGACAGGCGAGGGTCGATTCCCGACAGGGACGAGGGGCCGGGTGCCCGGAGGGCAGTTATGAATGTTGTCGAATGCGACGGGCCCCGCCACGGCGTATTGGGCAACGACTTGATCGAACGTGCTGATTTTCGTGACGCTTACCGCGTACCGCTGAGCCGCTCGGACCTTAGTGTCGTTGAAATCTTTTTCGCAATTTTCGCGGAGCGGCCCGGCTGGATGAATCTGATGCTGATTGCGCGCAACAGGGCCGCAGCTTTGGCCGGTCTGGAGGTGCCGACCACGTCGGAGATCATGAAGGTGGAAAGGAGAGCCCACTACTCTGTCGGCGAAAAGATCGGACCATGGCCCATCTTTTTTCTGGGCCCGGACGAGCTCGTTGCCGGCCGGGACAACAAGCATATGGATTTCAGGCTCTCGGTCATGAAGGTACACGACGGCACCAGGCCAAGCGCCGTGGTGTCTACTCTTTGCATGGCTCACAACAAGTTCGGGCAATGCTACTTGTCCTGCATTACTCCTTTTCACAGATTTGGCTTGCAGAAGCTGCTCGCCAACGCGCTTGCCGCGCAGCGTCTATGAGGCGCGGTTTGCCCCTCAATGGGCTCCGCGCTATTGTGGCTTGGTTGCTTAAAGCAACCTGCTGCAACAGCGATTTCAGGTTGTTGCCCTTCATCCGGAGGCGGTCATAGAGCATGCCGAAGTTCGATCAGGGCGGCTCCTGCGATAGCAGGCCGACGCGCGCTGACGCGGGTGCGCGATGTGATGATGGCGACGGTCGGCGTCAAATCGTCTCGCGCGGTCGGTGCTGCCGCGGCGGCGCGGGGGCCGGTGATCGGCTTCTTTCCGCTGCTGTCGCAGAGTGCGGGCGAGTTGGTGGTCGGCGAGGACGACCGGCATCTCGACTTCCGAGTCGCGATCCTGCTGCGCACGGGCGCGGCGGGCGGCCGGGATCTCGTCGTGGTGACGGTCGTGCATTGCCATAACCGGCTTGGGCGGACGTACCTGGCGGCGATCGCGCCGTTCCACCGCGTGATCGCGCGGGCGAGTTTGGAACAGGCGGCAAGGGCGGTGGAGGGTTAGATCGACGCGCACGCCGGCCACCGCTGAAAGCGCAAGTACCGCAGGTTTTGGGGTGCCCAGTTTTGTAACGAAATGGCGCACCCGACACGATTCGAACGTGTGACCTTTGCCTTCGGAGGGCAACGCTCTATCCAGCTGAGCTACGGGTGCTAGTCGACGCTCATTTAGCCGATTGGCGCGGGGCGGGCAACCGGTTCTCGCCACATTGCGCTTTAAGCGGTTTTGCGCTGGAAAGGGCCCGGAACCGCTGCGGCCTCCCTACCGAGGCTTGCGAATTCGGCGAGCACCCTTTCGGCGCAAATGACGCGGTTGCGGCCGAGGCGTTTGGCCACATAGAGCGCCTCGTCGGCCGCGCCCAGCAGCCGGTCGGGCCCGCCATCGGCGCCGCCGGGAACGTGGCTGGCGACCCCGACGCTGAGGGTGACGTGGTCGCCGGCGCCGATGGCGCCGTGGGCGATCCGCAAGGCGATGACGGCGCACCGGATCTCGTCGGCGATGACGCAGGCGGTATCGCAATCCATGTCCGGCAGGATCAGCGCGAACTCCTCGCCGCCATAGCGGCTGGCGAGATCGAGCGGGCGCACGGCATACCGGCTGACCACCGAAGCGACCGCACGCAGGCATTCGTCGCCGATCTGGTGGCCGTGGTGGTCGTTGAACAGCTTGAAATGATCGACGTCGACGAACAGCAGCGCCAGCGGCTTCTGCGTGCGGTGGGCGCGGGCCCATTCGGTCATCAGCATCTGGTCGAACGAGCGGCGGTTCGATAGGCCGGTCAACCCGTCCTTGGTGGCGAGCTCCTTCAGCGCCATCTCGGCGCGCTTCTGGTCGGTGAGGTCGCGCAGCGTCTCCACCACGGCGATCAGATGGCCGGCCTCGTCGTGGATCGGACCGGCGTCGATGGCGAGATAGAGCTGGCTGCCGAGCTTCGGCATCGTGCACCAGTTCTCCGCGGAAAAGCCGAGCCCGTTATGGCCGCGCGCGGCATACTCCGAATAGAACTCCGGAAGCCGCTCGGGCCGGTCGAGTGCGACGAGATCTGCAAGGCAGGGGCGCCTCGTCTCGTAGAACGCCTGCCAGTGCTTGTTGGTGCCGATCACCTCAGATGCGGCGAGGCCGGTCAACCGCTCGCAGGCCCTGTTCCAGATCACGACGCGGCGCTTGGGGTCGATCACGAAGGTCGGCACCACCAGATGCTGCATCAGCCGCACGGCATAGGAATCCGCGACGTCGACGGTTTTTGCCGACGTCTTGTTCGAGACCTTTCCTGACGACTTCCCTGGCTTCGCCATCAGGCCACCGCCGCCACCGGCAACGCTCCGGGCAGGCCATCGCCCGAGCCGAACAGTTTCCGCACCTCGCTGGCCGGCTTCGGCGGGCTGAACAGGTAGCCCTGCATCTGCGTGCAGCCGAGCGCGCGCAGCAGCTCGCGCTGCGCCTCGGTCTCGACCCCTTCGGCGACCGTGGTCATGCTGCTGGCGGCCGCGATGTTCACCACCGCCTGCACGATCACGGGTGCGCCGCTCGTCTCCGCGATGTCGGCGACGAAGCAGCGGTCGATCTTGATCTTGTCGAACGGGAAGCGCTTGAGATAGCTGAGCGAGGAGTAGCCGGTGCCGAAATCGTCGAGCGCGATGCGCACGCCGATCGAGCGGAGCTGGTGCAGGATCGAAAGCGCAGCTTCGTCGTCGCGGATCAGCACGGCCTCGGTGATCTCGAGCTCGAGCCGGCGCGGGTCCAGCCCGGAGGCGGCGAGAGCGCCCGCGATCCGCAGCGCCAGCGTGTCGCATTTGAGCTGCACCGGCGACACGTTGACCGCGACGCGCACATGCGACGGCCAAGTCGCGGCCTCGTTGCAGGCCATGCGCAGCACCCAGTCGCCGAGCTCGTTGATCAGGCCGGTGTCCTCGGCGACGGGAATGAACTCCGCCGGCGACACCATGCCGCGTTCGGGATGGCGCCAGCGCAGCAGCGCCTCGCAGCCCGCCACGTCGTTGGTGCGCAGGTCGACCAGCGGCTGATAGTGAATCTCGAAGCCGCCGTTCACCAGGGCCTGCCGCAGATCCTGCTCCATGCTCAAGCGCGCCTTGGCGCAGGCATCCATCTCCGGCTCGAAGAAACGGTGGGTGCGACGTCCCTCGGCCTTGGCGCCGTACATCGCGAGATCGGCGTTCTTGATGAGCTGGTCGAGATCGGTGCCGTCCTGCGGCGCCAGCGCGATTCCGATGCTCGCGTCGGTAGAGAGCTGATGGCCGAGACAATGATAGGGCTGCCGGATCGCCTCGTAGATCCGCGTCACGAAGGACACCACGTCGGCCGAGGACTGGATCCCGGTCTGGATGACGGCAAACTCGTCGCCGCCGAGTCGCGCGATGAGATCGCCGTGCTTGAGACAGCCACGGAGGCGGCCCGCGATCGCCTTCAACAGCTCGTCGCCGACGTGGTGGCCGAGCGAATCGTTGATGCCCTTGAATTCGTCGACGTCGATGTAGAGCAGCGCGAACTGTCCGCCATCGGCGACCCTCGCCAGCTCGCGTTCGATCTGCTCGCGGAACAGCGTGCGGTTCGGCAGGTCGGTCAGCGCATCGTAATGCGCCATATGCGCGATCTTCTCGTGGGCGCGCCGCCGCTCGGTGACGTCCTCGACGACATTGATGATGTAGCGCGGCTCGCCGGACTTGTCGCGGATGCCGATCCGGGTCGAGGTGATATAGCGCCGTCCGGTGGCCGGGGTATTCCAGATGTGCTCATCCAGGAACAGGCCGTTCGGCGATTGCAGCAGCTTGTCGTCGTCCCGGGTGATGATCTCGGCGTCTTCCGTCGGGTAAAGGTCGAACGCGCTCTTGCCGACGATCGTGTCAGGGGTTTCGCCGAGCTGTTGCTCGGCCACCTGGTTGGCCAGGAGGTAGCGCCGCGTTCGGGCATCCTTCACGGTGATCCGCGAGGGAATATGGTCGATGATCTCGCGCAGGAAGGTGTGGTTGCGATCGCGCTCCTGTTCCAGGTGGCGGCGATCGGTGATGTCTTCGATCGTGGCGACCCAGCCGCCCTGGGCGAGCGGGGTGTTGATGACCTGGAAGGCGCGGCCATTGGCCAGTTGATGAATTCGCGTGGAGACCGTGCCTTCGGCGACGACCCTCATCACGTCCGCACAAAATTCCTCGACGTCGCCGTCAAACGCGCCGCGCTCCTGGCGATGATACATCGCCTCGCGGATGTGACAGCCGGGTTTGATGACGTCGTGGGAGAGGCCGAACATGTCGGCGTAGCGTCGGTTGCAGGTGACGATGGTGCCGCTCGCGTCGTAGAGGATCAGCCCCTGCGTCATGTTGTTCAGGGCGGTGTCGAGCCGCAGCCGCTCCGCTTCCAGCCGTTCCTGCGCTTCGCGGTTCTGCCGGTTGATCAGGCGGATGATCAGATAGAGGATCAGTGCGATCACGGCAGCCGAAAGGGCGGCGGTCGTGACCATGAAGCCGGTCTGCTGCCGCCAGTCCGCCAGAGCCGCGATTGTCGTGTTGGTGGCGACGATGACCAGCGGAAAATGCGTCAGCGACGCCGCTGAGCCGAGCCGCTCCTCGCCGTCGAGCGGGCTCCTGACGCGAAGCGTCTGCTGACCGCCCTTGGTCAGCACCTTCCGCATCAGCGGTGCATCCTTGAAGCTCCGTCCGATCAGCTCCTCATGATGCGGATAACGCGCCAGCATCTTGCCTTCGCGATCGAACAGCGAGATGGCCGTGCCCTCGGCAAGCGCGACCGATGCGAAATAATGCTGGTAGCTGTCCGGATCGATCCGGCGGACCATCGCGCCGAGGAAGGTGCCGTCCGCGCCGTTCAAGCGGCGCGCTACGATCGTGGTCCATTTGTTGATGATGAAGCTGCGGACTGATTCCAGCAGCACCGGTTCGGACTGCGGATTGGTCTTGAATGTCTGAAAGTAGGCCCGCGACGAAACGTTGATCTTGGGCAGGGGCTGGGCCCGCGACCAGTTGATCAGCTCGCCGTCGGCATCGTAGATCGCGATATCGCCGAGGTAAGACACGGAGCTGATCTTGCTGCGCAGCATCTGGTTCGCCGCAGCTCCGGACATGCGCTCGCGGAACATCGTCGGCGAGGTGATCTCCGTCAGGCTCATCTGACCGATCAGATCGGCGGCGACGACGTCGGAGTCCTCGAATTGCTGATCAAAATGCCGGGCGATCAGCTGGACCGTGTTTTCCAGCTCGCGCTCGCGGTTGGCCAGGGTGCGCTCGCGAAATTCACCGACGGCCACGGCCGTGACACCGAAGATGCCCGCGACCAGCAACACGCCGCACAGGGTCAGCCACAGGACAGGACCACGTCGCGCCAAAGCCTCCCAGCCGTTCCTTGCGGCTCGAGACATTCCGGCTGCCACCGTGGAAAAAACCTCGCGCATTCCCCCTCCCTGGAGGAACACGAATACACCGCACAAATGGCCTAAACCTTAGGAAAGCCAGTTACCTAAGCATTAATCCAGTTGCGCAATCGCGTCCGTGTGCAGCGGAGCGGGAATCGCGCCTTGGTTGTGTGGCCGGCGCAGCAATCGCCGCACCGCATCATTAATCGCGCCTTAATGCGAGCTGCCGGCGCTCTTGTCGCCAGCGGGATTGCGCAGCCGTCCGACCACGCCGGTCGGGAAGAAATAGACGCTGGCGATGAACAGCAGGCCGAGCCACAGCAGCCAACGGTCGGGATGCAGCAGCCCCGGCAGCAGCGGCAGGCCGGCCTCCGACGCCGCCGTGGAGGCGACCCCCATCAGCGACTGCAAATAGTTCTGGGCGAGGATGAAAATGGTGGCGCCGATGATCGCGCCATAGATCGTGCCCATGCCGCCGATCACGACCATCAGCAGGATGTCCAGCATGATCGAGAAGCTGAGCGAGGTATCGGGACCGGCATAGCGCAGCCACAGCGCATTCAGGATGCCGGCGCTGGCAGCGACCAGCGCGGCGATGCAGTTGGCATAGGTCAGGTGGAACACCGTGCGGAAACCGAGCGCCTCGGCGCGAAAGCGGTTCTCGCGGATCGCCTGCAGCACGCGCCCGAACGGCGAGTTCACGACGCGGAGCAAAGCGAGGATCATCAGGGCTGAGACGGCGAACACCAGATAGAAGGTCAGGATGCGGCCGTTGACCTCGAAGCCGAACAGGTTTTTCGAGATCAGCACCGTGCCGGGCCGCAGCAGCTCCGGCAGCTGGAAGCTGCGTCCGTCCTCGCCTCCGGTCAGCCAGGACAGCTGCGAAGCCAGCACCTGGAAGGCGGAGGCGACCGCCAGCGTGATCATGGCGAAGAAGATCGCGGCGACGCGCAGCGAAAACAGCCCGATGGCGAGCGCGAGCAGGGCTGCGAGCGGCAGGCCGACGACGATGCCGGTGGCGACCGCGGCCCAATTCGGGCCCATCCCGTACAGCGCGATGGCGATGGCGTAGCTGCCGATGCCGTAGAACATGGTGTGGGCGAACGACACCGAGCCGGTATAGCCAAGCAGGAGGTCGTAGGAGGCGACCAGCGCGGCGAACACGCAGATCTTGGCTGCGACGTTCAGTGCCTTGGCACCCGGAAACAGGAACGGCGTCGCCGCCAGCGCCAGGATGATGACGACGAGAACGAGCGTGAGGATCCGGCTACGCGGCGGATCGCCTGACAGGATCATCATCGGCTGGTCACCGCATAGAGGCCGCGCGGCCGCCACATCAGAATGGCGACCATCAGCAGGATGTTGGAGACGAGGGCGAGCTTCGGCACCAGGAAGCCGCCGTAATTGGCAACCATGGCCACGAGGATCGCACCGATGAAGCAGCCGCCGATCGAGCCGAGGCCGCCGATGATGACCACGATGAAAATCAAGACGGTGAGATCGTCGCTCATGGAGGCATGAACTTGCTCGCGATAGAGCGCCCACATCACGCCGCCGAGGCCGGCCAGCGCCGATCCCGTCATGAACACGCCGAGGAATAGCCGGCGGATGCGATAGCCGAGCGCTTCCACCATCTCGCGATTCTCCACGCCGGCACGGATCAGGAGTCCGAGCTTGGTGCGGTTGAGCACGAGCTGGATCGCGATGAAGACGGCAAGGCCGATCAGCATCGCCAGCACGCGGTATTTGGCGATCGCGACGTCGCCGAGGATGAAGGAGCCGCGCAGCGACGCCGGCAGCGGCATCGGGATGATCTGGGGTCCCCACAGCGCATAGAGCGTCTGCTCGGCGACGATCAGGCCGCCGGTCGTCATCAGGATCTGCTTCAGGTGCTGGCCGTAGACCGGCAGGATCAGCACGCGCTCGACGACGAGGCCAAGGGCGCCCGACACCGCCATCGAGAGCAGAGCGGCCGGCGCCAGCACCGCCAGGTTCATCCAGAGCGAATCCGCCTGCATGGACGCTGCGAACGGCGCCAGCACCAGGGTCGCGACATAGGCGCCGACGGCGATGAAGGCGCCGTGGCCGAAATTGAGCACGTCCATCAGGCCGAACACCAGCGTCAGGCCCGAGGCCATGATGAAGATCATCATGCCCATGGCGAGGCTCGCCGCGGTCAGCGTCAGCCAGGTGCTGGGCGAGCCGATCAGGGGGATGGTCACGAGGGCGAGCGCGACCGGCAGCAGGATCGGCGCGATATCGCGCTTCGGCTTCGGCAGCGGATCGGTTGCGGCAAGGTCAGTCACTGATGCGTCTCCAGGCTCAGGCCGAGCAGCCGCTCCTGCAGCGGCACGTCGGCGGCGAGCGCCGCCATCTCGCCGCGATGAACGATGGTGCCGTTGTCCATCACGAGCACGTTGTCGCCGAGCTCGCGGGCGGCAAAGAAATTCTGCTCGACCAGGAGGATGGTCGCGCCCTTGCGCTTGATCTCCTTCAGGCACTCGATCAGCGCCATCACGATCGCCGGTGCGAGCCCCTTGGTCGGCTCGTCGATCAGCAAGAGCTTGCGCGGCTCGATGATGGCGCGCGCGATCGAGAGCATCTGTTTCTGCCCACCCGAGAGGCTTCCCGCCCGCGACAGCCAGAACCGGCGCAGCGCCGGGAAGAAGCCGAAGATCCAGTCGAGCTGGGTGTCGTCGAG